>NZ_JBDSQY010000336.1:0-11772 GCF_039929585.1 Capsulimonas sp. | reverse complement strand
GCGTCGAATACGCCGACGTTGGAGCTGACCGTGGCGCCGACGCCGATAACGCAGCGCTCGACATAGGTGTTCGCGCCGACGCTCGCGCCTTCCCAGAGGATCGTGCTCCTCAGCGTGGCGCCCGATTCGATGCGGACATTGTCGCCGAGGACCGTGTTCGAGAGCAGGCTCGCGCCGGCTTCTACGACGCTGTTGTTGCCGATGACGACGGGGGCTTCCAAGGTCGCCGACGGATCGATCTGGGCGCCTTCGCCGACCCAGACGCCGGGCGACTGCTCCGTGAAGGGCATGCCGAGCTGAACCTTGCCGTTGATGGCGTCGAAGTTCGTCTGGCGATAAACTTGGAGGTTGCCCACGTCCTGCCAGTAGCTCTGCGTGTGGAAGGCGTACAGCGGCTTGCCGGCCTCCAGCAGCGCGGGGAAGACGTTGTTGCCGAAGCCGAATGCGACGCCGGAGGGGATCAGCGAGAACACTTCGGGCTCGAAGACATACACGCCGGTGTTAGCCGTGTTGGAGAACGCGCCGCCCGTCTTGGGCTTCTCTAAGAACCGATTGATGCGGCCGTCTTCGTCTGTCAGAACGATGCCGAACTGGGAAGGATCGTCCACGAGGGTGGTGGCGATCGTCGATGTCGCCTTCTTGTCCTTGTGGAACGCGACGAGGCCGGAGATGTCGATATTGGAGATGTCGTCGCCGCCGATTACCAAAAAGGTTTCGTTTTGGAAATGGGCCTCGACGCGCTTGAGGCTGCCGGCGTCGCCCCACAACTGGTCTTCCTGCTCCACATGGATCTTTACGCCAAACTTGGAGCCGTCGCCGACATAATCGCGGATCACGCCGCCCAAGTAGTGGACATTGATGACGATTTCGTCAAAACCGCTCTTTTTCAGTTTCTCGATGAGGTGCTCGATCACGGGACGGTTGACGATCGGAACCATCGGCTTGGGGACGTTTCGTGTCAGGGGGTCCAGACGCGAGCCGACGCCCGCAGCCAAAATCATTGCCTTCATTCTCTGTCCTTTATGCTTACTTGAGTTACTGCTGGATTGATGTGGTATTACTCGAAGAACCGCCGGATGGAGGCGGCGACGTGCGCGATCTGTTCCGGGCTAAGGTCGGGATGCACGGGCAGTGAGAGAACTTCCTGGGTCGCGAGCTCGCTTTGAGGCAAATCGCCTTGCTTGTATCCCAGCTGGGCGTAGCCTTGCTGGACATGGAGGGAGAGCGGATAGTAAACGGCGCTGGAGACGCCGCGCGTCGCGAGATATTTCTGAAGGTCGTCGCGGCGCCCGTTCGGCACGCGCAGGGTGAACTGATGGAAAACATGATGGTTGCCGGGCAGAGTGACCGGCAGGGTGATCTGGCCTTCCAGGTCGCCGAGCAGCTCCAGATAATGTGCGGCGTTCGCGCGTCGCGCGTCGTTCCATGCGGTCAGTCGCTTGGCCTTGACGCGCAGGAACGCGGCCTGCATCTCGTCGAGACGCGAGCAGTAACCGACGCGCTTGTAAATGTAGCCGCCGCCGGAGCCATGGAAGCGCAAAACGCGCACTTCCTCGGCGATCTCGGCGCTCGGGGTCAGGATCATGCCGCCGTCGCCGCACGCGCCTAAATTCTTGGTGGGGAAGAACGAGAGGGTGCTGATCTCCGCCCACTCGCCCATCTTGCGGCCGCCCTGCGAGGCGCCGATTGCCTGCGCGCCGTCCGCGATCAGGTGAAGGCCGTTCGACTTCGCAATCTCCCCAAACTTCGTCATGTCCGCCAGCTGGCCGAACAGGTGCACCGGCATGATCGCCTTAGTCTTGGAGGTGATCTTCGCGGCGGTCTTTTCGGGGTCAAGATTGAACGTGGAGGGATCGATGTCGGCAAAGACAGGAGTGGCGCCGGCGAGGCAGATCGTTTCGGCAGTGGCGACAAAGGTGAAGGGAGAGGTGATGACTTCATCCCCCGGCCCGATGCCCAGGGCCTCCATCGCGAGCAGCAGCGCATCGGTGCCCGAGTTCACGCCCAGCGCGAACTCCGTGCCGCTTTCGAAGGCGATCTCCGCCTCCAGCTTCGCGACGTTCGGGCCGAGGCCGAACTGACAGCTGTCCATGACTTCATTGAACGCCGCCGTCAGCTCCGTGCGCAGGGCGCCGTGCTGCGCCTGTAAGTCCGCCATTCCCGCCTTGATAATTGTATCTTCCAAAAGATCGTTCTGCCTTTGCTGCTAAAGTAAATCGTGCGCGCCGCGCGCTTTCAGGGTTTCGACGATCTGCTTGACGTCTTCCGAACGCGACTTCGGGCAGATCAGCGTGGCGTCGGGAGTGTCGATCACGATGATATCTTCCAGGCCGATCGTCGCGATCAGCCGGTGAGGACTGTAGATCAGCGAGCCCGTGGTGTCTACCCCGATGTGGTCGCCGATGACGACGTTTTCCGAAACGTGCTTCTCATGGCTGAGGACTTCCGCGAGACGCGCCCACGAGCCGACATCGTTCCAGCCGATATCGGCGGGAACCACCGCGACCTTGTCCGCCTTTTCGGCGATGGCGTAGTCGAAAGAGATCTTTTCCAGCGTCGCGAAGTGCTCGGCAAATCCTTCGGCGTCTCCTGATTGCAGGGCCTCGGCGGCGGCGATGAACCCCGACTCGGACTGGGGCAGATGCGTCTGGAACAGCGAGCGCAGCGTCTTCACCGTCGCGATGAACATGCCGGCGTTCCAATAAAAGCCGCCTTGGGCCAGATACTCCTCGGCGACTTCGCGCTTGGGCTTTTCCCGGAACTGGGCAACGGTGAGCGCCGGCGAGCCCTCAGAGATCGCCGCGCCGCTTTGAATATACCCAAAGCCCGTATCGGGTCCGGTCGGCTGGATGCCGACGGTGACGAGATAGCCCTGCTCCGCAGCCTTCGCGGCTTCGAGTAAAATGTCTCGGAACACACGGTCGCGCAAAATGACATGGTCGGCGGGCAGAACCACCATCACGGTGTCCTCGCCGCGCACGCGCTCGATCAGCGCGGCCATTACTCCGATCGCCGGAGCGGAATCGCGTCCCTGGGGCTCGCCGACGATATTCTCGGGCGGAACTTCCGGAAGCTGCTCGCGCACGGGGGCGACATGCCTGGCGTTGGTGATGATAAAGAGCTGCGCGGGCTCGATCAGCGCCTCCACACGGTCCGCAGTTTCCTGGAGCATGGTGCGGCGGCTGACGATATCCAGAAACTGCTTAGGGGTAGTCTGACGGCTGCGCGGCCAAAGGCGCGTTCCGCCGCCGCCTGCGGGAATCACGACGGCGATGTTGGATTTCGACAAGGATAGGGCTCCTCAAGCGTGTCGGCGCTGTGCATGCCGTGCTTGAGAGTGTACCAAATTTCACAAAGTCCTGTCAATTGGGGGAAGGGCGAGGGAGGCTGTTCAGAATATCCGCGATGGACAAATGACGGCGTAAATCTTCGTGGGTTAATCCTCTCCGCAAGCGGGCATACTATACGCGTTCCATCGCTCATGGAAAATCAAGAAAACTAAGACTTT
This sequence comes from Capsulimonas sp., assembly GCF_039929585.1. NCBI lineage: Bacteria > Bacillati > Armatimonadota > Armatimonadia > Capsulimonadales > Capsulimonadaceae > Capsulimonas > Capsulimonas sp. The sequence goes on along the minus strand of NZ_JBDSQY010000336.1, from coordinate 8,264 downwards.
ACGAAAGGCGAAAACAGTTGCAGGGAGTTTTGATCTATAAGTGCCGCTTATGCGGCGGCCGGGAATTTGTGATGGTAGAGGATATTCAGGCCGCGATGCTGCTCGTGAGAGTGGTGCACGAGCAGGATACGACGGATATCGTCATTCCCCATCGCTGCGATAACGGCGACTATGGCGTCGCCGATCTGCAAGGCGGGCGGGAAACGATGGCGGCTTAACGCCGACAAAGGCGTTGACATCGCTGACCCCTGCGTGATACAGTACCCAGGCTCTGTTTTTGCGCTGCTCAGCGCAAATCTCCATTTCCAAAGCTCTGGAGGACTTTATGCGGCTATCCACGCGTTCACTCTCTTTTGCCGTGACGGCAGCCGTGCTTGCGTCCTCGTACGGCGCACTCGCTGCGGCGAAGACGCCGATCCGAACGCGGACGATCCATGCCGAGCGTGGCAAGCGTTACGACGCCACCACGAAATACCCGGTCCTGATGGACAGAACGCCGCTGGCGGCGCTGGCGAACTATACGATCGCCGCTGACGTTCGCAAGGAACAGGCGGAGTTTATTCAGATGGCGCTGCGTGAGACGGCGAAAGAACCCCAGGAAAATCCTTATGGGTACGATGTCTCGCCTGCGTATCAGCGCTATTGGAAGCCGGGGCTTTACAGCGTCGCCCTGGAGTTCTATCAATACACCGGCGGCGCGCACGGATATTCTTATCGGGTGATGTATAATTTCGCGCTGGTCGACGGCAAGCCTCAGCGTATATATCTCAAGGACTTTTTTAAAGACGGCTCGGATTATCGCGCGCAGATCGAGAAGACCTTGATGTACAAGCTGCACCACGACGAGCGGGCGGAGTTCATCCGGGAGGTTGCTCAGCTTTCTCCCGCTCAGCTCAATCGCTTTACAGTCGAACCCGACGGACTGCGTTTTTGGTTCAACCCGTATGAAGTCGCTTCCTACGCACGCGGTCCCGTGGACATCAAGCTTAAGTTCGCCGATTTAGGACCGGACTTCCGGCGCGAGCTTGTGCCCGCGCGCTGATTGCTTCAGCCGTTTACGGCCTTCGAGAGCGGCGGTTTTATGACGAGCGCCCAGCGCTCCATCTCGGCGCGCAGTTCGGCTGGCTTGATCGGTTTGCCCACGTAGGAATCCATGCCGGCGAGGAGACAGCGCTCGCGGTCGCCCGACATGGTGTGCGCGGTCATCGCGACGATTGGCGTGCGCCGTCCGGTCCCATTCTCGCGCGCCCGGATTTGGGCGGTCGCTTCGAACCCGTCCATTTCCGGCATTTGGATGTCCATCAGCACAAGGTCGTATGGGATCTGGGCGAGCGCGGCCATGGCTTCCAATCCGTTGCCGACGGCGTCGATACGGCAGCCCATCTTCTCCAGCATCCGGATCGCGACCTTCTGATTGATCGCGTTGTCTTCCGCCAGCAGGATATGCAGACCGATGGGGGCGCCCGCGATTGTCTTCGTAAGAAGCAGGCGGGGATGCCCTGCATCCACGGATGTGTCGAGCGCCGTCATCAGAGCATCGAATAAACTGGACTTGCGCACGGGTTTCATTAAAGACGCCGTAAATCCGCGCCGCGCCATTTCGGCGCCATTGCCAATCAGGTTCGACGACGACAGCAGTACGATCGGAATCGCGGCGAGCTTCGGATTGTTTTTGATCGCGTCGGCCGTCTCCTGACCATTCATCTCCGGCATCATCATATCCAGAATAATGAGATCGATCGGCTCCGTTGTGGAGGTGAGCAGTTCCAGACTTGCTTGTCCCGACTCCGCCACAATCGGCTCGCAGTTCCAGGAGCGCAGCTGTTCGCGCAGGATCGTTCGGTTTGTCGCGTTGTCGTCGACGATGAGAACACGGCGTCCGGCGAGCGACCGGGGCATATCCTGCTCGGTCAGCGGCGCATACGGCTGTTTCGTCAGAGGCAGTTCAAGCCAGAAGACGCTGCCCTGGCCGAGCGCGCTTTCGACGCCGATCGCGCCGCCCATCAGCTCCGTCAGCTGCCGGCAGATCGTCAGGCCCAGCCCCGTCCCGCCGTATTTGCGGGTGGTGCTTCCATCGGCCTGTGTAAAACTTTCAAAAACTGCGGCCTGCCGGGCGGGGGCGATCCCAACGCCGGTGTCGCGTACGGAGAGCCGAAGCCTGGCGCGCGTCTCGTTATTGCCGAGCACCGTGACTTCGAGCACCACTTCGCCGCCGTCGGTGAATTTGAGCGCGTTGCCCAGGAGATTACTCAGGATTTGGCGGATGCGTCCGGAATCGCCCTGCAAAAGTCGCGGGCAATCGGTGGGGACCGACGCGGCGAGTTCCAGCCCTTTTTCCCGCGCCTGCGGCGCGAAGAGGTCCAGCGTTTCTTCGACCAGGTCGCTCAGATCAAAGTCGATCGTTTCGATCATCATCTTGCCGGCTTCGATCTTTGAGAAGTCGAGGATATCGTTGATAATTCCCATCAAGGCGTCGCCGCTGCTGCGGATGGTCTGAGCGTAGTCCCGCTGCTCGGCGGTCAGCGGCGTTTCCAGCAAAATACCTGTCATGCCCAGGACGCCGTTCATAGGAGTGCGTACTTCATGGCTCATGTTGGCGAGGAACTCGGACTTCGCCCGCGTGAACGCAATGGCCTGATCGCGCGCCTCCACAAGCTCCAGAGCCTGCCTCTCCAGCTGAACCTTCTGCTCGGCAAGTGCGCGGGTGCGCTCGCGCACCCGCCGCTCCAGATCGCTGTGCGCGCGGCGGAGATCCTCCTCGGAACGCATTCGAGCTGAGTTTTCGGCTTCCAAACTCAAATTGCTGACGCGTAGGTCTTCCGTGCGCTCCTCGACACGGCGCTCCAATTCGTCATGCGCCCATTGAAGGGTCAACGCTTCGCTGCTTCGGCGCTTCAAATCTTGCTGAATGAGAATGAACAGCAATACTAACAGAAGAAATGCAAACCCGATGACGCAAATCAGTCCCAGCTGCATCAAGGCGCTGTTGGCCTGAGAAGTTTCCGCCCGGCTGCGCAGCAGAATGTCTTCTTCCTGCTGCATTTTATCGATCATCTTTGCGAAACGCGCCATCACCACTTCACCGGCGCCGATCTCCCGCACAGCCGCCGCCTGTTCTTGCGTTTCGTGAAGCAGCGCGATGTTCTCTAAACTGTGGAGACGCGCATGAGCGGCCTGACGCAGAGCTGGTATCCGGCTCTGCTGCCGTGGGTTATCCCGCGTAAGAAAAGCGATGCGGTCGAGATGCAGCGCTACCTCTTGCGATGCGCGTTTGCGCTCTTGAAAAGCGACTTTGCTGTTGGTAACAGCAAACGCTTGCGACGCCGCCTCGCAGGATTCCATGGAGTTCAGAGCCCCGTGAAGCTCTCCTTGCACTTCGTAAGTATGCGACACCCATTTCTCGGATTGGAAATAAAAGCGCGTGTATCGGTATGCGAAAAATCCCGTTGCGACGAGCAGAAAGAAAGTCAGCGCGAACCCAAGGAATATTTGCTTTTCTACTGATAACTTCACGAGGATGATTATCGGCGATTTTTGTGGTGGACTGGAGGAAATCGGTCTCCGTCACGCTCCGGGGCGGCGGCGCTGAATGAGTCCGATGGCGAGTACGACGAGCGTGGCGCCCAGAATCGCCTGGGGGGTAATGGCGTCGTGCAGAACGACCGCCCCGATCAGGGCGCCGAAAAGCGGCTGGGCAAACAGAAACACGGAGATTTCGCTGACCTGGATTCGCTTGATCAGCGTGAACCAGATCGTATACGCGAGCACCGTGCAGGGAATGACGAGATAAGCGAAGCTCCAGAGCGCGCCGGTCGTCAGTACGATCGGCTTGGCCGATGTGAACAGCTCCCAGAGGGCAAACGGCGTCAAAGCGATCGCGCCGGCCGCCATCTGGTAAGTGATCACCGCCATGGGCGGGTAGCGCGAAACAAGCTTTTTGCCGACGATCGACGAGAGCGCCTCGAAGGTCAGCGCCAGCGCGATCGTCAGGCCGCCCAGCTCTCCTCCGCTCCAGTGCAGCAGCGAATCGCCGTGCGAGACGATCAGAAGAACTCCCGCGAGACCCGCCGCGATCCCTAGCGCCTTGGTCAGGGGCATTGGCTCTCGCAGCAAAATCCAGGAGAGAATGGCGAGATAAACGGGCTCCGTCGCCATGAGCAGCGAAGCGTTCGCCACCGTCGTGTGCTTAAGGCCTGCGTAGTAAAGCAGATAAGTCAGCGCGAGGCCCAGCACGCCCATCGCCCAGAAGCGTCCCCAGTCACGACGCGCGACGCGCAGATCGACTTTACAGACTCCCGCCACACCGTACATCAGCACAGCAGATAGCGTAAAGCGCGCAAAGGCGAGCATCATGGGGGGGAAACCGCCATCCATGGCTCTTTTGCCAGCGAAGGACGATGCCCCCCAGATCATGTTGATTGCAATCAATAAGAGGGCGGCAACGGGCGTGACTCGTGGAGCGACGGCGGATGGAGGAGCCGGCTGGGCAGGATCGGGTGGGTCGGATGGATCGCGCCGGACGGCGTTGCGTTGCATACTTGATTCTGACGCGACGGCGGACACGAAGTCAACGAAAGCCGCCTCTAAGGGATTAACATTCGATTACAATCAGGCAAGCGGAAGGTAATCGACGATGGGGATAAAAGTCTCGTGCGAAAAACTTATACAATTTTTCGTGATCCGGGAACTTACGAGGAACAGTGCGCGTAGTAACATTTAGCGCATGTCCTCCTTTTAATCATCCGTCAGCTGTGACGGAGCCTGCAGCCGATCCGCTTTACGCGGACCGGAGGCAGGTTTTTTTTTGCCCGGGTGAAAATCATCGCTGGCGTGAGAGGAGCGGCCGTTTGAGGCCGCCAGATGCATCAGCGCATCAGCTTTCGGTTGCGCAATACGATCCGCTGCTGCTCGAAGATGTAGGCGATGATGGCCTCCCGATCGTCTTCCGACATCTCCGGCGGCCCGAGGAACGCAAGGCGGACGAGATAGATGCGGCTGGTTCCCTGCGAGGCAATATGGCAGTCCAGAGATTCAGCTTCGACATCGATCTGCTCACCGTCATTTCCGGCGGGAACGCGTACCGTAACACGCAATCCGCCGGGAATGGGCTTCGGGGCGGCGAGCAGCGCTCCGCCGCCGCTGATGTTCACCAGGCGTCCCGCCATGCGGATGGAGCCGTCGCCGCCGCGTGACGACACGCGAAACGAGGTCGGCGCGTGCAGCGGCAGCCGGAAGAACTCGCGTCGCTGCACCTGAGTTACCTGCCTTGGACGCAGGATGGTGATCGTGGCGGAGCGGCTAGAGCCGACGACTCGGGTGGAGAACTTGAACAAGCCGCTGCCCCGGACGAACGAGACGACGACTGCGGCGCGCGCCGGCAACGCCAGACCGGCGGGGCCGGAGGCGGGCGCTTCGGTCTTAGCCGTATCCCAGACGCCTTCCGGATCGAAGATCCCCTGTTCGGCGGTGTCCAGAACGAGACGCCGCATCGTGACCATGCGGACCGTCGCGTAATATACGCCGACGCGATCGCCCTGCGCCAGCTGGATCCGCACCGCTTCGCCGACCGTAGGCAGACGGGACGACGTCCGCGCAGGCTGCTCCTCAATCGGAGTCCAAAGTTTCCAGAAGTCCATGGCGTTTGTTAGCTTCCTTCCGCGCCGAGACCGTTTTTCTGCTCGCCTGCTTTCGCGGTAAGCATCTCGCTCTGTGCGGATTTTTCCAGGGAAGCGGCCTTATCGCCCTGGTCGGCGTCGGAGGTCTCGATATAGGTCATCAGCACGGCGGCTTCCTGAGCGATCAGATTGACCGCGAGCTGTCGATGCAGGTGCGAGAGCTTGAGCGCGGCGGGCGGGGTGACATTGCGGACAAATTCTGCAAGCGCCTGCGCGTCGGCCGCCACTTTTTTCGCGGTGTCGTAGAATTGCTCGTGCGAGCTTTTCTTCGCGTCAAATGCTTCGCGCGCCGTGGAAAGCCCGGTCAGCAGAGCATCGGCGCGGTTCTTGATAATGCTCAGAGACATCGGATACCGGGTGGCTCCCAGCTGCGCGAGCATTTCCTGCGCGTCGGCGTAGCGCGACTGCGCTCCGTACATTCGCGCGAGCTGCGTGACGGCCCGGTGACCGCCGGTCGCCGCCTCGATCGACTGCGCTGTCTTATACTCTGTTTCGGCCTGATCCAGAGACCCATCGTTCCAATAGGCGTCGGCAAGCCCGATATGCGCCGAGACATCTTGCGGGTTTTTCGTGACAAGCGCTGTGTAAAGCGTTACGGATCCTTCGGAGCTAGCGTTCTCATCGTCAAGGCCGATTAAAAATTCCTTGATGGGCACGCTGTCCGGCGAGACCTGCAGCGCGCGTTTGGCTTCGTCGAGCGCTTTATCCCGGAAACCGCCCTGAAGATACGCCTGCGCGAGCGCCAGCCTCGGCTGCGCCGCGCGGGGCGCGCCGTCTACGGCCTGGCGATACAGTGAGATCGCCATCGCCACCTCGCCGCGCGCCAGCGCCGCGTCGCCTCGGCCGATCAGCGGCTTGACCGCCGCCATCTGCCGCGCGATGACGTCGTCGCCGCCACCTGGATTGGGAGCGGTATTCTGTAGAACGCCGCCTACGGTCACCGTGACAATCGGCGGCGGCTCCACGGCGTCGCCGCTGCCCGGCGCAGGCTTGGTGGCGACGACGACCGGCGGCGTGGGCGGCGCTGCGGGGGTGGGATTGGTCTTCACTGGGTCTGGCGCCACGGTCGCGGTTATGGTGGGAGAAGCTGCCGGCGGCGTGACGGTCATGGGTGGCTCTTGCGTGACTGGAGTTACGGTCGGCTTCGGCGTGGGGACGGCGGCTACCACAACGGGAGGCGTGTCTGGCTTCGCTGCTGGCGCAGGCGCTGGAGTGACGGCGACGACAGGCGGTGTAGGGGCCGGAGTAACGTCGGTGGCCGTAGGCGCGGGAGCAATCGTGACCACAGGCGGAACAGCCGCTGGTTTCACTGGCGCTGGCGGTGTCACCGGCGCGGCAGCCACGGGCGGCGTGACAGTGACGGTGGGCGTCGGCTTAACGACAATGACTGGCGCGGCAGGTTCTGGGGCGGGATTGGCTGCGACTGCGGGCGGAGCCGTCACTGTCACGGGTGGCGTCGGCGCAGACGTGACGGGCGGGATGGGCGTCGGTATAACAGTCGTCACGGGTGGTTCAGGCGGTGTGACGGCGACGACAGGCGGCGCGGGGGCCGCGCGCTGCGCAATGGCTTCCGCCGCGTCGTCGGTGAGCGCGTCGGCGGCGGCGTCCATCTTTTTGCCGGTCACCGTCCAGATGTGCGCTGGCGCTAATACGTCCACGAACTGGACATCCGGGCGGTCGGACGATTTGGTGTGAGTGACGACCGCGTAGAACGATGCGCCCAGCGCTTTGGAAAGCGCCTGACGGTCTTCATCCGTGGTGATGGGCGTGGTGGTCCATTCGGGATGATGGGCGTCCGCGGCGGCGCGCTTCAGAGCGGGCGCCTCGATGTCGTAGGTCAAGACATCGAAACGGCCGTTTGCGCGCAGCTTGGAGCGCAGCGCCTGAAGGCCTGCGAAATCGTCACGGTCGCCCGCGTTCTGAGTAAAAAGCACGAGCGTGGGCGGTGGACGTCGCGAGGCGCCCTGCGCGCCGGTGGAGGCGGCGACGCTCAAAGTACAAGCGAACGCCATTGCGGCGTGTCGGAGCCTTATTCGCTTTGCTGACAAATCTGAAGTCCCGTCTGGCAAGCCTGCAAGCCGCGCTGCGCCGACTCCGCGTTGCGTCCGGCGGCAATGTCGGCTTTGTAGGTGCGGATCGCCTTTTCATAAGCGGCGCGCGCGCCGCGGTAGTTGCCCTGAGATTGCAGCGAAAGCGCCATCTGCTGGAAGCCGTCGCCGCCGCCGCCTTCCGACGATCGCCCGCTGGAGGTGGATCGGTTTACGCTGGAAGAGTCGGAGCTGTCTCCGCCGTCATGCACTGTGATCCGAATAATCGGAGTTGCGCCGGAGGGCGACTGTCCGCCGTTGTTGTCCTGCGCGCTGTAGTTCTGTGTATTGTTTGAAGAGTTCGATCCGTTTCCCAGACCCGACACCACAACTGTGTGGCGCGGCATCGATTCGAGCGAAGCCGCGATCGGCGGCGCTGAGACGGGCGCGGGCGCGAGCATTCCGTTCGATTCCGTGGGAATAGCGTGCAGCTGCAGCGGCGGCAGCTGGCCGGGCTGACTGCCATAAGAGCTCGCGACGCGCTGCTGGAACGGACGCTGCG
>NZ_JBDSQY010000335.1:0-13190 GCF_039929585.1 Capsulimonas sp. | reverse complement strand
CCACTTCCCACCGCGAAGCGGCTCGCAGGGAAGGGGGAGATCGAGCTTCAGCTCGATGGGGGGTTAGGCAACCTCCGCTTCATAATATTCTCCATTTCTCCTCACCTCAACTCGCGCTCCAAACAATTCAGATAGATGCTCCGTCGTCAAAATCTCCGCCTTCGGGCCATCGCGAAAGATACGGCCATCCTTCATCAAGATCACACGCTCGATTTCGGGCAGGATTTCGGAGATGTGGTGCGTCACTAAGATCACCGTCTTGCCGCGCGCGGCGATCTGGCGCATGGTTTCGAGAAAGCGGCGACTGGCGACGAGGTCTAGTCCCGTGGTCGGTTCGTCCATCAGCAGGGCGCGCGGGTCTTGGACCAGGGCGCGGGCGATGAGGACGCGGCGGGCTTCGCCAGTGGACATCTGCTCCATGGGCTTTTCGGCCAGATGCGACGCCTCAACCAGCGCCAGCGACGCGTGCGCGGCGGCGTGCATATCGGAGGTGACTTCGTGGTGGCTCGCGATCCCCTGACTGGCGAAAAAACCCGAGATCACGGCGTCGTAGCCGATGAGTTCGCTGTCGGTGGTGAAGGCAAGATGCACGTCGGCGGAGACGATGCCGAGCAGCGCGCGAAGCTCAAAGATATTCCAGCGGTCTTCGCCAAAGATGGTGATGGAGGGGCGGTTGTCTGGGTGCGCCAGGGCGTAATGCTGGCGGGTGATCAGCTTAATCAGCGTAGATTTGCCGGAGCCGTTCGGGCCGACAATGGCCGTGTGGTCGCCCTCGGCGATTTCCAGAGAGAGAGCGTCCAGGATATGCTTGCCGCCGCGCGAGACTGTTGCGGCGTCGATCTTAAGCAAAGCAGGCGGGGTATGAGAGGTTTCGTTCAATTCATTTCCTTTGGCGTATTGGCGTCATGGTAGAAAATAATACCCCCGATGATCAGGAGAATAAAAATGCCGTTTCCACGCAAATTCCAAAGTCTGCTTGAGATTGAACGAGGGGATGTCGCCGTTCCCGACTACATGTGGATGGTCTACGCGGTGTGCGCCGTCACCAAGGAGGGGTGTGGATGGGGCGGCTGGATGATTGAGGCCGCTTTTTACAAGAGCGGCGCCAGCCACCCGACGAGTACGGGAGACGCGCTCCTGCCCGCAGCAGATGAACAGCACTGTCCCGTCTGTGGGCGGGAAACGTTTCGAACGGGCGCCAGTGTACGGATGGTTCCCTCGGAAGATCAAAAGCTTCCCAGAGAACCGGGGGGCGATTACGAAGTCGCCCCAACCGAGTACGAGGATTAGCATTCGAGCCGATTACACGACCGCGAAATTGTATTCCCCCGATTCGATCCGGTAAATGTTATTCCCCGCCTCTCGGCGCAGCAGACGCACGTTGGGCGCGTCGGCGGCCGCCCGGCCGCCTTCCGTCACTTTGGCGCCGTCTTTGGCGGGAATATAGACCGTGGCTGTCATGTTCGCCGGGACCGTGAGGTTCAGGATGAACGCGTCTTTGTCTGTTTTCCAATCGACGCTGACGGGGCCGCGCAGAGAATCATACGACGCCTTACACCAATCCACTTCGGCGCAGGGGCGCGGACGGATCACAACGGCCTGGTATCCTGGCTGCGCTTCGTCCGGGGCGATGCCGGCGATATAGCGCCAGAGCCATTCGCCGGTGGCGCTGTGGGTCCAATGGTTGAGTGAGAGCTTCTGGGTGTCGGCGTCGAAGCTCTCCCACATCGTCGTGCTGTCGCCCTGCACCATATGCCCCCAGGAAGGCACTGTGGTCAAGTTATACATCCGAGCGGCAACGTCGTGATATCCGTTCTCGGACAGCGCTTTGAGCATCTCAACGCTGCTCCAGAATCCCGTCATGGGATGACCGCCGTCACGCTCGATCACTTGCGCCAGGCGCGCGGCGGCGCGCGTTCGGATTGGGCCGTCCAGCAGGTCGAATTGCAGCGCGAGGGCGTAACTGCCCTGCACGTCGGCCGTGTTCGAGCTGTCGGGGAGCACGCCGAAAATGGCGCCCACGATCTCCAGCGGCTGTCCATTCCCTGACAGGGAAATGACCGACTCTTCTGGATAGTCTTTCGTTTCGGTATGACCGCCGATTTTATAGGTCAGCCGGAGAGTTTTGGCCACGTTGGGCGCAGGGTCGCCGAGCGCGGCCCAACCTACCTTCAGATTGAGGTTCTGGTCTTTCATCAAGTCACGCACGATCTTAGTGACGTCGCTGGATGCACCGGAAACGACGATATGGCCTTCGGGAGTGACGAAACGGCGCACGAAGGCGGCTTTGATCCCCGCAAACAATTTCCGATAACGCGCCGCGTCGGCTTTATGCCCCAGCGCATCCGCCATACGCGCAACGAGGTCGGCGTCGTGCGCAAAGAACGCCGTCGCCCCAATGTCGTTCGGCGTGGCCGGCCCGGCGCTCAGCCAGTCGCCCCAGTTCATGCCGCGCGCGTTCGTCCACAGAAGATCGGGATTGTTCTTATGAATGTAGTCCACCCACCGGCATGCGGCCCGGTAGTGATCCGAGAGGATGCGCGCGTCGCCCGTATTCAAGTACAGTTCCCAGGGCAGCGACACGCCGGCGTCCGCCCAGCCGGGCGAGCCGACCACCACATTCGTATCGCGCAAATGGGCATGCGGGCAGATATCCGTGAAACGGCCTTCGTCCGATTGACTGACGCGCAGGTCATGACTGAATTTCTCAAAAAACGCCGCGCTGTCAAAATGGAAGAGAGCGGTTTGTACGCACGGCCGGATGTCTCCCGACCACCCCAATCGCTCGCTGCGCCCGGCGCAGCCGTTGGGAATGTCGTACATCATATTCTGCTGCGTCCAGCGCGACGCGGTCATCAGCTTGTTGTACAGCGTGTTCGAGCACTCAAAATGTCCGACTTGTTTGGCGTCCGTGCGCGCGTGGATCCCAACGAGCGTATCGACTGTCGCGGGCTGCGCCAGCCCGGTCACTTCAACAAACCGAATTCCATGGTAGGTGAAGTGCGGCTCCAGCACGCGCGGCCCACGCCCATCCAGGAAATAATCTTCCTGCGCCGCGACGTACGCGCCCGCGATCGACGTTCCCCAGAGATTGTCGCGATTGATGGTTCCATCGGCGTGACGCATTTCGGTGTGCTTGAGCGTAATGCGCGTTCCCGCCGGCCCGTCGGCGTTCACACGGCACCACCCCGCGAACTCCTGGCCCATATCGAAGACGGTCACGCCGGGCGCAACCTGCTTGACAGCCACGGGTTTCAACTCCTGCATCCGGCGCACCGGCTGAGCGCGCTGCCACTCGATCGGGGTATTGTCCCGGCGAACTACCGTGGGAGACTTCCACGCACTGGCGTCAAAACCAGACAGATCCCAGCCGGACAGTTCTTTGCGGCAGTCATATCCCTCGCCATCAAGTAAATCAGACCAGCGCACGGGGCCGTCGAGGCTCGTTTTCCAGGCAGAGTCGCTGCAAATGACCTCGCGGCGTCCATCGGCATACTCGATCTCCAATTGCGCGAGCAGCTGCGGAAAGTATCCGTAGATATACGCATTGTCGTTCAAATTCATGCGCCCCGCATACCAGCCGTAGGCCAGCAGGGCGCCCAGCACATTGGCGCCGCCCTGTAGATACTGGGAGACATCGTATGCCTGGTACGCCAATTGCCGGTTGTACTCGGTGTAGCCCGGCGCAAGAAGGTCTTCACTGACGCGCTTTCCATTCAAGCGCGCCTCATAGAACCCGCGCGCGGAGCAGTAAAGCGTGGCGCTCCGTACTTTGCCGTCCACCTCGAACTCACGGCGCAGCATGGGAACGCGAGACACGGAAGTAACGCCGTCCACATGCGCCTTCAAAAACTCGGGCGTCGCGCTGTAAGCGATCTTCGCCTGCGGGTCCGTCAGATTGCGAACAGAGTATTCTGTTGTCTCCACCGAATCCGACGCCTTCGCCTGCGCGCCTGCGGCAATGTCGTTATCCCCGTCGAAGACTTGAAAACGCCCGAGGCCCAGCACATAATCCGATCCATCCCACAGCGCAAGGCGACTCACCCACAGCCGCACATAGCGGCCAGTGACTTTCGCAAACCGATACCGCTCCGGATCGGAAAAACCCGGATGCGGCGGCCATAGATCGTGCGCCGTCCGATCCACAATGGTCTTTGCGTCGCCGAAGTCTGGAGAGTCCGAGACCTCGATCTTGAATCGCACGGGATACCACACGGTGGAGATATCGCCATTCGTCCCCGCAGGCTTGGCGGGCTGAAGGCAGGCGCCGTCGAACGTCTTCGACGCGCCCAGGTCCAGAACGATCCACTTCACGGTGTCGGCCGAATGCGCGATCTCGCTGCGATAACAATGGATCGGCGTACGCGGGCGGTTCGCCTCATCGGCCAGCGCAGCCTCGGTAACCCAATTCGCCTTCCAATCCGACGCATTCAGAAGCCCGAGCGTACACGAAGCCTCCTCGCTCCAGGGGGTCTCCTTGCCGTTCTGATCCCAAACCCGCGCCTTCCAAAAGCAGCGTACACGTGATGAGAGGTTCTTCCCCGCATAGGCAACCCCTGAAGACCGATCGCTCTTCACTCGTCCACTATCCCAAAGATCGCCTTTGCCCAGCGCCAGCGCCTCGGGCGACGAGGCCACCAAAATCTGGTACGCCGTCTGCCGGGCGCCGCGCCCGGCGCCGCCGATCGTCCAGCTCATCCTCGGCTTCACGACATCGATTCCAATCGGGTTGACCCGATATTCACAGCGCAAGTTCTGAAGCAGCATTGCCCCCTCCGACCCATTCTTCATGGCCGCGTTTGCGGGCGCCGGCTCCAAATCATTCAGGGCCATCACAGCTGGAACGGCAATCGCCGCGCCGACCAGCGTCACGGCCTGCCGCCGCGTCATTCGAAGAGCGTCGCCGCCGGCCACAGGACGTGTTTTCGTTTCATCATTCATGCGTATATCACTCGTACTTTTCGATTTTGGAGTTTTGGATTTATTATGGATTTTATATGGATTGAGACATTCATTGTACCAGAGACCGCTTGGGATGTAAAGAAAAAATGAGAAGCGCTTGCCCGTCATAGCGCTTATTCAGGTAACATCGTGCGAGGAGCGGCCTGCAACTTTTTGCGTTCGCTCGGGACTAACTCGATATGAACAATTACCCATCCTATCCGCAAGCTCCACCGCCGAGGCGGCCGAAATTTGTCGTCCCGCTGGTGATCGGAGGATTGGCGATTTTTGCGCTGATCGTTTTCTGCGTCTTCACGGCCGTCAAAGGCGGCATGCGCGAGACGCAGGCGGCGACGGTAGTTGCGGACAAGTTCTTCAGCGCCATGAGCGCCGGACAGTATGCGAACGCCTACTTAATGCTCGATCCGCAGATCCAATCCACGACCTCACCCGCAGAAATGAAGGATCTACAGGATTTGATCGTCAAGCGTCATGGGCCTGTCACCTACAAGCAGCAACCGAGCTGGTTTGTGAACACAAATAACGGTGTAACGACAGTGACGCTGAATTATCAGGCGCAGTATGCCGGTGGATCGAAGCCAGTCAATGTGGTGGTTGTGGACACGCCGGCTGGCATGAAGATTTACGGCTATCACTACAATTGACACAGTAACAGGTCACGGGAGAAAATCAAGGCCATTATGCTTCATGGCGCCGTCAAAGAGGGGAACAAGACGGCGGTGCGGGATGTGCTTCTTGAGATTATTCGGAGGCGTCTTCGAGGAAAGCGGCGGCGGCGTAGTGTTCGGCGTCACGCGCGTAATCGGCGGCGGTGCGGCGGTCGCCATCGGCGTGGGTGACGCCGGCGCCGTTTTGAATCAGCAGCCGAAGCAAGTCTAAGTCGCCCGTTTCCGCCGCCTCCATGAGCGGCGTGGAGCCGTTATAGATACGGTAATTGACATCGGCGCCTGCTTGCAGCAGAAGCTTCACGAGATCCTGCCGCACAAGCGCAATGGCGGAGAAAAGCGGAGGACGTCCACCGAAGTCCTCCACCGTCACATCCGCGCCGCGCTCCAGCAGAAGGCGCGCGATTTCCAGATGGCCGTTACCCACGGCGCTGCCGAGCGGCGTATCGCCGTTCTCATCCGCGTAGCTGACATCGCCGCCGGCGTCGAGAAGGAAGCGAACGACATCCGTCTGCCCGAACGCCGCCGCCCATTGCAGGGGCGTCGTGTAGTGCTCCTCATCCTGCGAATTGACATCGGCGCCGCCGGCGATCGCCTCACGCGCCGCCGCAAGATTCCCCATGCGAGCCGCGTCATGAAGCGCGATGTCCTGAAGCGTCCGCTCCACATTTCTTCTCATGGCAATCCGCTCCTCATGGCAATCCGCTCCTCATGGTCCAAACCAGTTTTATATAGGAGTTAAATGATACAAAGCATGGTGCAATTCCTGCGCGCCCTGGCTCTCGTCCTTCCGCGCCGACACGCTCTCCACGTTCACCCCGAGCGGAATCGATAATTCCACCACCGCCTCTTGGATACGCTGAAAGTTCTCGACACATACGCTAACCGACTCAGCGGCGGGCGCGTCCGCCGTCAATATTCTCCGCGCCGTCGCTTCCGGGATTTGGATTCCCAGCCAGCGCATGAACTCCAGCGTCTTCTCAGAGCCGCAAGGCGCGAAGGTCAGGAAGATGCGTTTGGGTTCGACGCCGATTTCGCCGCAGGCGCGGGCGTAGTCTCGTAGCAGACGGATCGTTAGGTCAGGATCATAGATCGCTTGAGAGATGAAGTATTGGCATCCCAGATCGGCTTTCTTGAGGAGACGATCGCATTCGTTTTGGCGGATGTGGCGTTCGGGAATGACGACGCCGCCGAGGGCGAGCTGAGGCGCGTATTCCGTCGCGATTTCTAAGGCGCGTGTGAGCGTGATCCCCGGCTGTTTCATCCGGGAACTGGCGAGGCCAACCACGGAGACGGCTTCGATCCCCATTGCGCCAGCGTCACACAGCCAGCGCTTCCACTCACATTCGGACATGCCGGCGATGCATTTGTAGGTGATGAGCGGCGCGCGCACGGCGGCGCGCAGGTGATGGGCGTAGGCTTGCGACTCGATGCTGGGACGGAAGGGGAACGGACGGGGATCGTCCGTCCGTTCTCCTTCTTCCTGGACATCGTAGACCACGACGCCGTTCAAGGCCATGCCGTTTGCCCGCCGCGCCAGACGCGCGGCGGCGCTTTCCAGGCGCTCCTGCTCGATGTTGGCGCGCGGTGGGGTCGTGCTATAGAGGAACAGAATTTGCTCCTTGTTTTGCAGGTCGATTTGGAACGTCACAGGCCTTCTCACTGTCGGTATCTCAGTTGCTTGCATTGTTCCCAATCAGCGCTAAAGCGCGCTCCCCCAAACTCAAACGCGCGGCGCGAGCGCATGCCAGCAGATGGAGCATGGCCGGGCGCACTTCCGCCCACTGCCGGGTCTTGAGACCGCAGTCGGGGTTGACCCAGAGCCGCCGGGGATCGATCACCCGGGCGTAGCTTTCCAGAAGCGCGATCATCTCCTGTTCTGACGGGACGCGCGGCGAGTGGATGTCCCACACGCCGGGGCCGATGTCGTTTGGATACTCGAACCGTGCAAACGCGTCCAGAAGTTCGGACTGCGAGCGGGCGGTCTCGATGGAGATCACGTCGGCGTCGAGGTCGGCGATGCTCGGCATGATGTCGTTGAAGTCGCAGTAACACATGTGCGTATGGATCTGAGTTTTGTCCTGCACGCCCGAGGACGCCAGACGGAACGCCGCGACGGCCCAAGACAAGTAGGCGTCCCGGTCGGCGTGGCGCAGCGGCAGACCTTCGCGCAGGGCAGGCTCGTCGATCTGGATGACGCCGATGCCCGCATGCTCTAAATCTCGCACTTCATCGCGCAGGGCCAGCGCAATCTGCTGCGCCGTTGTCGAGCGCGGCTGATCGTCGCGCACGAAGCTCCATTGCAGAATGGTGATCGGCCCGGTCAGCATGCCCTTCATCGGGCGGTCGGTGAGCGACTGCGCGAACTCTGTCCAGCGCAGGGTCATCGGCGCGGGCCGGCTGACGTCGCCAAAGATCACCGGCGGCTTGACACAGCGCGAGCCGTAGCTCTGCACCCAGCCGTTTTGCGTAAAGACAAATCCCGAAAGGCGCTCACCGAAGTACTCCACCATGTCGTTGCGCTCGAACTCGCCATGGACCAGCACATCGACGCCGATTTCTTCCTGCCAGCGCACGGCGTCTCGTGTCTGCTCTTCCAAAAATGCATCGTACTGCTCTTGAGACCACTCCCCATTCTTGAACCGGGCGCGGGCTGCGCGCACATCGGCGGTCTGCGGAAACGAGCCGATGGTCGTCGTGGGAAACAGCGGCAGATTTAGATGCGTCTGCTGCGCCGTCACGCGCTCGGCGAACGGCGTGCAGCGATGGAAATCATCCTCACCGATGGACTCGATCCGCGTTTTGACATCTCCGTTGTGAATGCGCGAGCTCGCGCGCCGTGCGTTAATGGCCTCTGTATTCTCACGCAAGGCCGCGCTCAGCGTCGGATTTGTGGCGCCGATTTCATTGACGGCAAGCTGGGCCAGCATCTTCACTTCGGCCAGCTTCTCTTCCGCGAACGCCAGCCAGCTCTTAATCTCTGGATCGATCTGCTTCTCGTACTTGAGCGCATACGGCGAATGCAGCAGCGAACACGATGGCGACACGATCAATCGATCCGCGCCGATGCGATCCCGAACGGAGCGCAGAAGTTCGAGCGATTTTGCAAAATCGTTGCGCCAGATATTGCGTCCGTCCACAACACCGACGGACAGTAAAACGCCTTCGGGCAGTGCGTCACAAACGGCGTCGACTTCCTGCGGGGCGCGCACGGCGTCGATATGCAAGCCGTCAATGGGCAGACGACAGGCCAGCGAAAGATTGTCGCGCAGATCGCCGAAGTAAGTGGTCAGCATAAGTTTCAGCGTATCCCCGGCGGCGAGTATACGATAGGCCTCCTCATACCAAGTTTGCTGCTGCGCGGTCAGATCGAGGCAAAGATACGGCTCATCGATCTGTACCCACTTAGCTCCGGCGGCTTTCAATTGGCTGAGCAGATCCGCGTAGACCGGCAGGAGGTCGCGCAGAAGATGTGTCTTGACATCATCCCCACCCTCGCCCTGCGCTTTGCCTAGTAATAAGAAAGACACAGGCCCGAGCAGCACAGGCGTCGTTTGAACGCCAAGCGCCAGCGCCTCCCGAAATTCATCGAGCGGTTTGGACGACGACAGCACAAACTTCTGGTCGGCGGCAAACTCCGGCACAAGATAGTGATAGTTCGTATCGAACCACTTCGTCATCTCCAGAGCGGCGACGCCCTCCGTCGAATGGTTCTCCGTGTCGAGGCCACGCGCCATCGTGAAATAAGTATCGAGACTGACCTTGCCGTTCTCATTGGCCTGAAATCGCTCAGGGACGACACCGAAGAGAACGCTCGCATCGAGCGTCTGATCGTAAAAGCTAAAGTCGTTGGACGGAATCCAATCGATCCCAGCGTCGCGCTGCGCCGTCCAATGCGCTTTACGCAGGGTGGCCGCCGTATCTAAGAGTTCTGGCTGCGTGGACCGGCCGGCCCAATAGGATTCCAGCGCCTTTTTTAATTCGCGCCGCGCGCCGATACGTGGATATCCAAGGTTGTGTGTTTTGAGAGACATGGCTATCCTAAATTGCGATTGTAACAAATATATCGTTAATATTCATTTGAACGTTTGCCGAATTATCCTCCGCACTAAATATGATGCGGAGGCGGTCGATGGTCCATCATTTGTCCGTCCGGCACGGACGGTTAGATGCGAAGCATCTCCCAGACGTGGGTTTCATACCCGCGGTTCTGAGGGTTTCGCGTCTAACCATCCGTCAGATCCTATCGATTAATACCGATAGCTATCCGGCTTGTACGGCCCTTCGGTCGGGACGCCGATGTAGTCGGCCTGCTTGGCGGTGAGCGTGGTCAGCTTGACGCCGATCTTCTCCAGGTGCAGGCGGGCGACTTCCTCGTCCAGCTTTTTGGACAGGGTGTAGACGCCGACTTCGTAGACGTCTTTGTTCGCCCACAGGTCGATCTGCGCCAGGGTCTGATTCGCGAAGCTGGCGGACATCACGAAGCTCGGGTGGCCGGTGGCGCAGCCGAGATTGACCAAACGGCCTTCGGCGAGCATGAAGATGCAGCGGCCGTCTTCGAAGGTATACTGGTCCACCTGCGGCTTGATGTTGGTGCGCGTCACGCCCGGCGCCGTGTTCAGGCGATCCACCTGGATCTCGTTGTCGAAGTGGCCAATGTTGCAGACGATCGCCTGGTCCTTCATCTTGGACAATTGCTCGAAGGTCAGAATATCGACGTTGCCGGTGCAGGTGACATAGATGTCGCCCGTTCCCAGGGTATCGTCCACCGTCTTCACTTCGTAGCCTTCCATCGCCGCCTGAAGGGCGTTGATCGGATCGACTTCGGTGACGACGACGCGGGCGCCCATGCCGCGCAGCGACTGCGCGGAGCCCTTGCCCACATCGCCGTAGCCGCAGACAACCGCGACTTTGCCGGCGAGCATGATGTCGGTGGCGCGCTTGATGCCGTCGGCCAGCGACTCCCGGCAGCCGTACAGGTTATCGAACTTCGACTTGGTGACGCTGTCGTTGACGTTGATCGCCGGAACCAGAAGCTGGCCGTCGGCCTGCATCTTGTAAAGACGATGGACGCCGGTGGTGGTCTCCTCGGAGACGCCGCGCCACGCCGCGACAACATCATGCCAGCGGTGCGGGGTTTCGGCGTAGACCTTCTTGAGCAGGTCCTTAATGACCGCTTCTTCGTGGCTCTCCGACGGGCTGTTCACCCAATCCGAGCCGTTCTCCAGCTCGTAGCCCTTGTGGATCAGAAGCGTAACGTCGCCGCCGTCATCGACGACCAGCTCCGGGCCGGTTCCATCGGTGTGCGCCAGCGCCTGGTAGGTGCACCACCAGTACTCTTCCAGCGACTCGCCCTTCCAGGCGAAGACCGGAACGCCGGTAGCGGCGATGGCGGCGGCGGCGTGGTCCTGGGTCGAGAAGATGTTGCAGCTCGCCCAGCGGACGATTGCGCCAAGGTCCACAAGGGTTTCGATCAAGACTGCGGTCTGGATCGTCATGTGCAGCGAACCGGTGATGCGCACGCCCTGCAGCGGCTTCTCCACCGCGTACTTCCGGCGGATCGACATCAGGCCGGGCATCTCGAACTCGGCGACGCCGATCTCTTTGCGGCCCCAATCGGCCAGGGAAATGTCGGCGACTTTATAGTCGTTCGCCACGACTGGTTCCAAAACGGTGGTCATAAAATTTCCTCCGCTCGGATTATACCGCACATTAATCCAGAAAAACATCAATAAATCATGATTTCTTGATATAATAGTTTTATGGACTTATTGAAATCGTTACGATTGCTGGGCGACAAGGGCCGCGTGCGCGTTTTGAGGCTTCTGGCGCAGGAAGATTTGAGCGTCGCCGAATTGCAAGAAATACTCGGCGTCGGGCAGAGCAGCATTTCGATGCAGCTCTCTCAATTGAAGCAAGAGGGATTTGTGGAGGCTCGGCGCGTCGGCCAGAAGAGCATCTACCGAGCGTCCGCCCCGCCTGGAGCGCAGACGATTCTGACCGAAGTCCTGAGCCGATGCACGGAAGAAATCGCCGAAGCGGCGCACGACGATCAAGGTTTACAACTCATCCTCAATCGCCGCAAGGACGACCTGCGCGGCTACTTCGACGAGCTGGCCGGCCGCTTCGGCCGCGATTACGTTCCCGGCCGAAGCTGGAAGGCGCTTTCCGAAATGCTCCTGCGTCTGCTGCCGCCGATTGACATTGCCGACCTGGGCGCCGGCGAAGGAACGCTCTCCCTCTCCCTTGCCCAGCGCGCCAAGCGCGTGATCGCCGTGGACAATTCCGTGAAAATGGTGGAGTACGGCGCGGATATCGCCCGCCGCAACGGCGTCGCGAACTTAGAATATCGTCTCGGCGATCTGGAAGAACTCCCCATCGACAGCGAATCCGTCGATCTTGTCTTAATGCATCAGGCGCTCCACCACGCCCTGCATCCCAAGAAAGCCATTCTCGAAGCCTGCCGTATCTTACGCCCCGGCGGCCGCATCGCCATTCTCGACCTCTTAAAACACGACTTCGACGGCGCCCGCGAACTGTACGGCGATGTCTGGCTCGGCTTCTCCCAGGTCGAGCTGATCGAGCTTCTGCGCGGGGCTGGGTTCCAGGCGATCGATGTTTCGATTGTTGGGCGCGAGGACGACGCCCCGCACTTTGAGACGGTGATGGCGGTGGCGGAGAAGGGAGGGTAAACAACTGGCGCTATCAGAGATCGTCAGAAGGCATTCGTCACCATTCGAAATCGGCCCGTCCACGTTTCCACAGCTGAAGCAATGGTCTAGTCAGAGGTAAGGCGGCTAAAGCCGACTGTCAGATTAGGAGAGAAGAGGCGTTTGCCACAATCTGAAATCCTACAGTCGGCTTTAGCCGCCTTACCCCTGACTAGACCATTGCTTCAGCTGTGGAAACGGAGACAGTAACGCTCCTATTCACCCCACCGGCGTCCACCGCACGACTTCATAACGCTCCGGCCCCGTGTAGCCGCCCTTCGTGACGATCTCTCCCTTGCCCCCATTCCAACTCAACGTCACCCGGTTCAGCGCGCCGTGCTCGTAATCGTAAGTCTCGCCGTCATCGGCATAGAGCGTGATGGGCGTCGGCGCCTCGCCGTAAACGCGCACAGTCAGCGTGAAGCGCGTGTCGGAGGTGACGTGCTCGATGGGCTCGGCCAGCGGCAGGAGGGTATTGTCTCGGACGTATAAGGGAACTTGATCCAGCGGTTTGGAGACGCCTTCGATCTTGCGGCTGCCGGCAAGTTTTTCTCCGGTCCAGTAGTCGTACCAGACGCCTGGAGGCAGATAGACGTCGCGCTTGGTCTCCCCGGTGATTATTGGGGCGACCATTAGCGACGGGCCGCAGAGAAACTGATCGTCAATGCCATGCGAACCTTTGTCGTCGGGCCAATCCATTACCAGCGCCCGCGTCGGCGGCGTTCCGGTCTCGGCATAGCTGTGAAACGCGGAGTATAGATAGGGAAGCAGGGACATGCGTAATTGAAAGAGACTGCGAACGGCGTCGGTGGTCGCCGCTTGTTCGGGCATCGGCTCGCCGGCATTGTTTTTG
>NZ_JBDSQY010000334.1:0-7448 GCF_039929585.1 Capsulimonas sp. | reverse complement strand
TGGTGTTTTCACGGACGCTCATTGGCAGGATCAGGCCCTGGCCCTTACGGTCCTCCGTCACGAAGCCAATACCGGCGTGGGTCGCGTGGTGCGGCGATTTTGGCTTGTACGGCTGTCCATCCAGCGTGAAAGCGCCGGAGTCGTAAGGATCGGCGCCGAAGATACAGCGGGCGATTTCAGTGCGGCCTGAGCCGACCAGGCCGGCCAGCGCGACGACTTCGCCAGCGTTTACCGTCAGGTTGATATCCCGAAGAACCCCCTTGCGATTGAGACCCGATACGGTCAGGACGGATTTGCCGACGGGAGCGACCACCTTGGGGAAGTTGGACTCCAGGCTGCGGCCGACCATCTCGCCGATCAGGATCTCGGGGGTCGTTTCGGACATCTTGTGCGTCTTGATTGTCTTGCCGTCGCGCAGCACCGTCACGCGGTCCGCCAGCATGAACACTTCGTCCATACGGTGCGAAATGTAGATGATGCCGATGCCGGAATCGCGCAGGCGTTTCACCAAACGCCAGAGGCTGACTTGTTCGTGCTCGGTCAGCGTGGCCGAAGGTTCGTCCATCGCGATGACCAGCGCCTTGCGGCTGGTCGCCTTGGCGATCTCTACCAGTTGCTGCTGGGCGATGGAGAGCTGATTGACGGGCTTGGAGACATCGACGTCCAGGCCGAGGTCGGCGAGGATCTTGCGGGCCTGCTCGCGCATCTTGCGATGGTCCACCGAGCCGGGGAAGGGGCCGGGCGTCATACGTCCCAGGAAGATGTTCTCGGCGACGCTGAGGTGCGGCACGAGGTTCAATTCCTGGTAGATGATCTGGATGCCCAGCTCCATCGCCTGCTGCGGCGTGCGCGCTTCGATCGGCTTGCCGTTCATCAGGATCCGGCCGGTATCGGCTTTGTAAGCGCCGGCCATGATCTTCATCAGCGTGGACTTGCCCGCGCCGTTTTCACCCATGATGGCGTGTACTTCGCCGGGAACGACGTCGAAGCTGACGTCTTGGAGCGCTTTGACGCCGGGAAAGCTCTTGCTGATCGCCTCCATTTGCAGAAGAGGCGTTGCGGTCGTTGTCGTCATAATCGTCGCTTTCTTACGCCTTGGCCGCCGAGCGATGGCGGAAGCGGTCGATCGCCACGGCCACGACGATGACGACGCCGATGATGATTTCCTGGATGTAGCTGGGCCAGCCCATCAGCTGCGAGCCGTTGCGCAGAAGCGCCATGATCAGCGCGCCGATCAGCGATCCCAGGATCGATCCTTCGCCGCCGCTCAGACTTCCTCCGCCGATGACGACCGCCGCGATCACGTCCAGCTCTTCGCCCTGAGCGATCGTCGGGTCGCCCATGCCGGAGAGGCGGGCGAACTGCATCATGCCCGACAACCCGAAGAACAGACCTGCGAGCGCATAGATGCTGATCTTCAGCGCATCAACGCGCAGGCCCGAAAGGCGGGAGGCGACTTCGTTGGAGCCGATGGCGAAGATCGAGCGTCCGAACACGGTGAACTTCAGCATCAGATGGACGAGGATGGCGAGGCCGATCACGATCCATACGGCGGCGGAGACGCCGCCCGGAGCTGTATTCTGGGTCAGGCCGTCGATCCAGCTATGCGGGGCGTAGATGGCATTCTCGTTACCTAGCCACTTCGCGGCGCCCCGCGCCACTTCCAGCGTGCCGAGTGTGACGATAAAGGGCGTCACGCGCAGGGCGACGATCAGGCCGCCATTGATTGCGCCGACTGCGCCGCCGAGCGCGACTGCGGCGAGCAGCGCCACTATCGGTGACACGCCGTGCTGCTTCATCAGCACCGCCGCTAGTACACCGGTCAGCGCGACGACGGAGCCGACGGAAAGGTCAATGCCGCTGCTGATGATGATCATCGTCATCCCCAGCGCGCCGATGGCGACGATGACGGTCTGACTGAGCACCAGCTGAAAGTTGCCGAAACTCAGGAACGTCGCGCGCACGTCGGGCTGGATCGAGAACAAGGTCATGACCAGGAAAAGGCCGATGAACGGGCCCAGCGATTTGAAAATCTGCTGCGTACGCGCGGCGCCGGCGCCTGGGGCGAGTTTCGTCTGCGTGGGGGGATCGGATTGAACGGTAGTCATAAAATTACTCTGTCGTGAGATGTTCCAACGCACTCATGGCGCAGACCCGGCGGAGGCGCACAGCCTCTCACCGGGTCCGCGCCGTGATGGACGCAAGAACAGAAGTATCGATGGTTTCTAGGAAGCGCCGAGATACTTGTCAATCGGCGGGTTGATCAGCTCGTTGACCTTGGGATCGTTGACGTTTTCCGGAGTCACCAGCGTCACGCCGGTGTCGACACTCGCCGGAACGGTTTTCTTTTGAACGGCGTCGAGCGCGGTGTTGACGCCAAGGTAGCCCATCTGGAACGGGTTCTGGACGACTAGCGCCTGGATTTCATGCGCGTTCAGCGCGTCGATCAGCGGCTTGCTGCTGTCGAAGCCGACGAACTTCAGCTTGCCAAGCAGGCCGATGTCCTTCAGAGCCAGCCGCATTCCCAGCGTCGAGCTTTCGTTCGGGGTGAAGACGGCGTCGATTTCCTTGCTGTGGCGGCCAAGGACGTTCTGGGCCGACTTGTAGGCCGTATCGACCGTCGGACCGGCGTACTGGTCGCTGCTCACAACGACGATGCCGGGGGCTGTCTTGATCGTGTCCAGGAAGCCCTTTTCGCGCGCTTCGGTGCTGGCGGAGCCGATGCCGTATCGAAGCATCAGGAGACGTCCCTTCCCACCCAGCAGCTTGATCATCTGCTGGCCGGCGATCGCGCCGCCCTTTTCGTTGTCGGTCGAGACAAACGAGGCGATCTTCTTGGAGTTCAGCGAAGAGTCGATGATGACGACCGGAATGCCGGCGGTCTCGGCTTCTTCGACAGGGCGCACCAGCGCTTCGGAGTCGAGAGGCGCCAGGACCATGGCGCTTACCTTTTGAGTGGTAAAGGTCGCGACGACGTCGGTCTGTGCGTTGCGGTCATCCTCGCGGACAGGGCCTTTCCAAATGATGTGGACATTGTTGCCGGCTGCGTTGGCTTCCTGCTCGGCCTTGACGGCGCCGGCATGCAGCGCCTTCCAGTAATCGTGGGTCGTGCCTTTAGGAATGACGGCGATCTGAATCGCGGGACCCGCCGGGGTCGCGGCGGCTCCTGGGCCCCCCGTAGTGGCCGGCGTTGTCGGAGTGGGATTGCATCCAGTCAGCAGTGACGCCGATACGCTGAATGCGCAGACGATCGCCGCCGTCCGGCTGCAGATCAGCGAGCGGCTTCGCCCGGTCATTCGAAGAGAACTGTTCAACATGGCGCCTCCAGAGCGGGTGTAAAAGTGGGTGGTCGATGGAATTACGCAGCGCTTGCCGCCTTGGCTTCGGACCGACTGTCGCACATTTGTCGCGAATCCTCGGCAGGGCCAAAGCATGCAGCGCTATCCAGCGCCATTATATCATAGTGGAGCCATTATATCATAGTCTCCAATACGCGGATATGTATGAAACTATCGTATTCATATCGATTTCCGCGCGGCAGGCCACCATCTATTGAGGACGCAGAAGGAATCACGCATCAGCAGAGAGCGGCGAACGTGGGCGGGCGATACTGACGAACAGACCAACGAGATTAAGAATACGTTATCCACGCAAAAATATCAAGTGCGTGAAATGTGACACGATGTATCCTTTTGTGACATTCGCGCGATCAAAGCCGACGCCGCGAAGATCTGTCTGAATGGGCATTCCTATACCCCCATCTGGAAGATATGGTGGGGGCATTATCCCGCCATCTCGTCCATGAGGCTCTGCACGTCGTCCTTCACAGATTTTGTCTGCGTTTCGTCGATTTCATATTCTGCGTTCGCTGTGCGCTGTATCAGCCAGACGCCTTCATGCGCATCTTTGGGCAGCTTGTCGCAGGAGATATCCAGATGCTCCTCGCCGCCTTCGGGGACGAGCACCGCGATGTCGTTTTCCACACGGTCGAGAAAAAAGCGTTTGTCCGTCATGGTTAATTCCTCGCCGCGCGGTATCCGGCGGCCTCGGCTTCGGCGGCGCTATTGAAGTAGACACGGTTTTTGGGGGAGGGCAGGGTTCCTCCGTCCTTCACGACATGATAGATATGTGAGCGTGTGTTGCCGACAATCGGCCCGTTTCCGGTATTGACGACATCTGTGGAAGGAGAGGATTGTGCGGCGGCAGGCGCGGGCGCCATGCTGCTGCTGTCTTTGTGGCGTCCGCGCGTCTGTCCTTTGCCCGGAGCGGGCGCGTCGGCGGATTTGCCGAGCGGCGTCACATGGTATGTGTCGCCGTCGGTCGTGACGACGATCGTTCCCTGCTTGTCGGTGCGCCAAACTCTTGCGCCGGCCTTGGCCAGAGCCGCCATGGCTTCCTTATGAGGATGGCCATAGCTGTTATTGACGCCGCACGAAATAATAGCGTCCTTTGGCTGCACACGCGCCATGAAGTCGTCATCCGTGCCGTTGTGTGAGCCATGGTGTGCGGTTTTGTAGATGTCCGACTTCAGATCGGGATTGTCTTCGTACAGTCGCGCGCGTTCTTTTTCCTCTTCGTCACCGCAGAAAAGAAAGCGCACTTTTCCATCAGTCACTTTACAAACGACGCTGTTATTGTTGGGATCGCTGTCGGTTCCGGTGAGCAGCGGCGCTTTGGGCGCGAAGAACTCCATCGTGATCCCGTCGCCCAGATCGCGCTTTGTTCCGACCAGGCTGCGCGATACGATCGTGAACTTTACGCTGTGCGACTTGATCTCCTGAAGCATCCGTTTCTGGGTCTGGCTAGCCGTCGCCAATCCGCTGTCTACGAATTCATGCACCTTTACCGTTTGAAGCACCTGAACCATGTTGCCGATGTGGTCCTCATGGGGATGACTGGCGACGATGAAATCGATGTCGGTCACGCCGCGTTTGGCGAGATATCCCAGGAGCGCCTTGCGGCCTTCGGGAGGACCGCTGTCGATCAGAATATTCTTGCCGGACGGCGTCTGCAAGAGTTCGCTGTCGCCCTGGCCGATGTCGATATATGACACGGTCAAAACGTTCTTTCCGGTCATCATCGGGGCGCCGGCGGGAGCGGGCGGCGTGAGGATTCCTTTGGATGAAAATGCGCCGGATGTGGACTTTCCGCATCCGGTCGCGACGACGAGTAAAAGTATGCTACAATGCACCAGTTTCATGGCGACACCTCAACTGATTCTGGAACCGGATTTCTTGAAGAAGCTCGAAGCCTTGAGCCTCGTCAGCCGCCGCGCGTACGCGGGGGTGACCAAGGGCGAACGGCGTTCCGTCAAACGGGGAGCTTCCATCGAGTTCGCCGATTACCGAGAGTATTCTTCCGGAGACGATCTCCGCTATGTCGATTGGAAGGCCTACGGCCGTCTCGACAAACTTTTCCTTAAGCTTTTTATTGAGGAAGAAGATCTCAATCTTCACCTCCTGATCGACACCAGCAAGAGTATGGGATTTGGCTCTCCCATGTCCAAGGCCGATTATGCTCGGCGCACCGCTGCGGCGCTTGGCTACATCGCTTTGTGCGAGTATGACCGTGTATCGGTCGCCCCGTTTAACGCCGGTCTGCGCGAACCGATGCGTCCCTTGCGCGGTAAGCCCGGCATCGTGCCGTTCTTTCGATATCTCGAAACGAAGACCGCGTCCGAGGGCGAAACCCGCTTTGGCGATGCGCTCACCCAGTACGCGGCGCGCACCACAAGCGGCGGCATCGCCGTCGTGATCTCCGACTTCTTTGATGATACCTACCAAAAGGGCTTGAAAGCGCTGATGGCGCGCAATCTCCAGATTGTCCTGCTGCATGTTCTCGACAAAGACGAGATCAACCCGCCATTGACCGGCGATTTGCGTCTGGTCGATTCCGAAACGGGCGAGCAGGGCGAGGTCAGTATCTCCGCGCATCTCCTGGGACGTTACGAAGAGCGCCTGCAGAAGTTTTACGCAGAACTCAAAGGGACGGCGTCCCGTTATGGAATGGATTACGTGAAGACATCGACCTCCGTGCCGTTTGAAGACGTGATCCTTCAGTTCCTGCGGCGCGGCGGATTGCTTCGCTAATTCTCGACATCAGTCAATAGGCTCGGTCCCGTATAGTCGATCGCCGAAGTCGCCGAGGCCGGGCAGGATATACTTGTTCTCGTTGAGTTCGCGGTCCAGTCCGGCGCTGAAGATCGCGACATCCGGATGGTCTTGATTGAGAAGCGCCACGCCTTCGGGCGCCGCCACGATGCTCAGCATCAGTATGCGCTTCGCGCCGGCTTCCTTGACCCGCGCAATGGCGTTCGAGGCCGAACCGCCGGTGGCGAGCATCGGGTCCAGCACCAGCGCCGTGCGTTCGCCGATTTTGGGCGGCAGCTTGGTGTAATACGAAGACGCGACGGCGGTTGCGTGGTCGCGCTCCAGTCCAATATAACCGACCGAAACATTGGGAAACAGCTCCAGCAATGGATCGAGCATTCCCAGGCCGGCGCGCAGGATCGGAACCGCGATCAATCCATCGCTAAGCCTTGATCCGGCATACGTTTCCATCGGCGTCTCCACGGAGTGGGGGATCGTTGGTAATTGGCGCGTTGCTTCGATGATCAGCATCAAGGTTAGCTTCTTGGTCAATGACCGAAACTTCGCCGGCTCGGTGGTTTTGTCGCGCAGCTGAGTAATGTAGTGCGCGGCGAGGGGATGGTCTAGGATGGTGATGGTCATATTGCTTTCCGGGATAATATATCGTGAGGCCGTAACGAGGCGGCAGGATTAGAAAGCCGTCAAATGAAGAATGGCCGGCGGTTGAAACCGCGCCGGTAAGAGCGCCGAAGTCCCCTGCGGGGACTACATAATCCTAGTCGATACCGTCTACAATTCGCGTTCTAATAAACGATACCGTGATCGATAGTGTAACCCACGCAGGTGGGTTTCTGCGAACTTTTAGGCGCGGTTTTAACCGCCGGCCAATTACGCTGGCGCATATTCTTAAAACCGCCGGCCATCCTTACGGCGCAATCTCTATGATATCTATTCGCTGATAATCGAAAAACTTCTCCATGAACCTTCTCAGCGCCCTTAATCTTCTCTGGCTCATCCCGCTTCTCGGCGGCATCATCGCCCTGTGGATGCTAAAGCTTAAGCGGCAGGATGTCACCGTCTCGTCGCTGTACCTCTGGCGCGATATCATGGCGCCGGCGCAGTCGAATGCGCCCTTACAGAAGCTTCGGCGGCATTTGCTGCTCTTTCTACAATTGCTGGCGGCATTCCTGCTGATCTTCGCCTTGGCCCGGCCGTTCGTGTACGGTCAGCCGGGGGCGGGGCGCACGATCGTGGTGATCGTGGACAGCTCGGCGTCGATGAATGCGACCGACGTTTCGCCGTCGCGCCTCGGCGCGGCGAAAGAGGCGGCTAAGGATTATTTGGATCGGGAAATGAAAC
>NZ_JBDSQY010000333.1:0-6715 GCF_039929585.1 Capsulimonas sp. | reverse complement strand
TTCGCCCGAGAACATCTTTCCAACCCTTCCCTGCTTCAAGGGAGGGGTGCCCCGAAGGGGCGGGGTGGGTCACGCCCGGAGGGGTGGGTAGAACGGCAGGGGGCCGAACTCTAGTAAGTCACCACCGAGAAGCTTTCCCAGCCGCCGACGGAGGTGCGGTTGGCGATCAGTGGGTTGACGCCGGCGTTGTCGGCGCAGACATACATGCTGTTGACCGTTGCTTTCAGGCCGATCCGGCCGCTGCCGGCGTCGACTTCCGTGAACGTTTCCCAGGGGCCATAGGAAGCGCGGTTGGCGATCAGGGCGTTGGCGCCGGCGTTTTCGGCGCAGACGTACATGTTGTTAGCCACGGAGCGCAGGGCGATGTTGCCGCCGCCGGCGTCGACGACCACATATTTCTCGGAATTGCTGACCGAAGTTGCGCTGGCGATCAGAGGGTTGACGCCCGCAGTCACGTACTTGCTGTTGGCGCCCGTTGCCTGCAGCGAGACGGTAGTTCCGGGAACCAGCTTGCGGGTGGTCTGCCAGCTGTTGTTGGTAACGGTGGCGGTGTAGCCGCTGGAGTTGTTGACGTAGGCAGCGCGCCCGGCGTTCAGGCCGGTGACGGTGTTGAAGCTGATGGTCGCGGAACCAGTCGGCGCCGGGTAGAAGGGCGGCGCGATCACAATGCCGTCCAGCGCGGGCGAGGAGATCGTGTTGCTCTGGAAGGTGATGTTCGAACTGGTGGAGAAGCCGACGCCGTTATAGAGCGCATTCTGCACCGTGTTATTGCTCACCGTGACGCCGGAGACTGTACCGGTGCTCTGGCCGTCGCCGCCGTTGCCGATGTGCAGCGCGGGCTGGCCCTGATTGAACCCGTTGCCGCCGCAGCGCACCACGACGTTGCCCGAGACGGTCCCGGAGACCAGGTCCGAGCCGTTCGTTCCGAATTTGCCCACGCCCAGGCCGATATAGCGCGCGGTGTCGCTCATGTAGTTATTCAGGACTTGGTGTCCGCCGCCGCCATAGATTCCCAGGCACTTGCCGCCCCAGATCGCGACGATGGTGTTGTTCGTCATGGTCGTGTTCGACATCGGCGTGTAGTTCGTGCTGCCATTGTAATTGACGGAGTTGATCGCCATGCCGTCGTCGCCCGTGCCGCGCACGAAGTTGTTGGTCGCGGTCAGGTTATTTCCCACTGTGCCGGTCAGCGCGACATTGTTGAGGTTGCAGCCGTCGGCCCAGATGCTCGTCAGGCGGCAGTTCTGCACTTTGCCGCCGGTTCCCGAGGCCCAGAAACCGGACATCGTGTGCTGGGTCCAGATATTCTCCGCCAGCCAGTTGGTTCCTGTCGTGTCCATGCCGCCGCCGCATCCGTCGGCGCTGGCTCGGCTCGGCGCGTTGGCGTCCAGCGCGAAGTTGCGGACTGTACAGGAGGTTAGATTAAAGATGGCGCCGAGTGGGTTCGGGTTGGGCAGGTTCATATTCCGATAGATCGTGCTGTACCACATGCCCGCGCCCTGGATGGTGACGCCCGTGGCGTTGAGTCCGCCCTGTGTCTTCACATAGAATACGCCCGAGGGAATCCAGACGCTCTTGCCCTGGGACTGGGCCGCATTGATGCAGTTCTGGATCGACGTAGAGTTGTCCGTCGTGCTGCTGTTCGCCACCGCGCCATACGTGGTAATGCTGAGCGAGTTAGCGGGCTGGGCGATCGCGGCGGGCGGATTCTCCACATCCACGACGTCCACATAGTAAAAGGCGGCGGAGTTCGCTGCGTCCTTCTGAAGCTTGATCGTCGCTCCGGCGGGGATCGCCGCGCCGGTCACGAATGTGTGAACGTCGTCGTAGAATACGCGCGGGTTGCCTAAAGCGGGATTTTGATCGTTGCCCTGATAGTTGCTGCCTTCGTAGAGCCAGGTCTGCTTGGAGCTTAAATTGATCGCCTGCCGAAACGTTCCATTCACGTAGAGATTGAGCGTGGATGTCGTTCCGCCGCCGCCCGAAGTATCTGGCATACACGCGCGCACATTGATGGCGGTGACATTCCCGCCAGTATTATTCGTCCACTGCACGTATTGCCCATTGCCGTTTAGCTGCACGTAGGCATGTCCGGACGCTTCCAATGTCGGGCTGGAATACTGCGTGGTCGGCGCGGACGTCAGCGACACCACGGAGGCGCCGCCTCCGATCGCTCCCGACTCGGCCTCGTAGCTCGTAAACGGCGTCGTCGCGCCGACAGCGTGCGCCTGGGTCGTAATTCCCGAGAGTGCGCCGGCGATCATCGGGACGCACAGAAGCTTTGTGAATGTCTTCATTGATTTCTTCTTTCCTGGGGGCGTGAGAGTGATCTGTGCAGCAATAATTTCTATCAGTACATCTTGCCAAGTGAGGCAAGGCGCTTGATATGTTTCACCCTGCCTCTCAGTATAAGTGATGCGCGGCGGCGTGTCTAGTCACAATGCCATCGATTTCTTGACGGATTCTCTGGTATCGCGCCCACAGCTGAAGCAATGGTCTAGTCAGGGGTAAGCAAGCTGAAGCAGGCTGTCAGGTTAGGAAAGGATAAGAACGGCGTTTGCCACAATCCGAAATCCGGCAGTCGGCTTTAGCCGCCTTCCCCCTGCGTAGACCATTGCTTCAGCTGTGGGAAAAGGAGGCAATCAGTTCTCGTAAAGATTTTCTCGGCGTGTATCTTCATCAGAGATCACATGAACGGGAACGCCAATGCTTCCGATCAGCGCTTCCCATTCTTCTACACTCAGCGATGGCGTCTCGCATACGCCCGTTTTGTCCATGGGCTTCGGGAAATTATCCTCTTCTATCATACTTTCTCCAGCTTCGCAAACCCCATATCCAGCTTCTTAATTCCATTCGGCGCGGGGAACGCAATCGTCACCAGAGAATCCCCCTCGAAGCTGATGACCGTGCCCGTGCCGAACTTCTCGTGTTTGACCTTTTGGCCGAGATTGAACGGTCGGTCGGGGGGCGGGGCGGAGGTCGTGCGGGATTTTTGGGCGGCGCCTCGGGAAAGGTCGTCCCATTTGGGGGCGATATGGCTTTCGGCGCGGTATTGGTTGGCGCCGAGTGTGCTTTGGTAGGGCTCCATGGACTGCTGTCGGCGGGTGGACTTCGCTAAGAAGAGCGACATGGGGATCTCGGAGATAAAGCGTGATACGGGGTTGCGCTGGGTTTGGCCGAAGAGCGTGCGCGCGCCGGCATAGGACATATAGAGTTCGGTCTGGGCGCGGGTGATGCCAACGTAGCATAGCCGGCGCTCTTCTTCGAGCTCGGTCTGCTTGCCCATGCTGCGGCTGTGTGGGAAGACGGCTTCCTCCATGCCGATCATGAACACAATGGGGAACTCCAGGCCCTTGGCGGCGTGCAGGGTCATGAGGGTGACGGAGTTGGCGTCGTCCTCCAAAGAATCCAGATCGGAGACGAGGGCGACGTTTTCCAGGAACATCGTCAGCGTGCGGTCCTCGGCTTCGAGGGTTTGTTCTTCGAAAGAATGGGCGACGGTGAGAAGTTCGCGGACGTTTTCAATACGCGAGTCGGCCTCGGGCGTCTTTTCGCGCTTGAGGGCGTCGATGTAGCCCGACGTATCAATGACGTTCTGCAGCAGCTCAACCACGCCCTGGCTTTCGCGCCTGCCGATCAGATACTCCAGCATCTTGACGAACGCGGTGACGTTATGCCGGGTGCGCGACGACAGCTCGATCTCGTTGACGCGACGGCAGGCGTCCCAGAACGAAATCTCATATCGGGCGGCGAAGTTGTTGATCTTATCGATGGTCGTCACGCCGATGGCGCGGGCGGGCACGTTGATGATGCGCCGCATCGAGAGGCCGTCAAATGGGTTCGTGATGACGCGCAGATACGCGACGATGTCCTTGATCTCACGCCGTTCGTAGAACCGCACGCCGCCGACGATCTTATACGGGATACGATAGTTGATGAACTGTTCTTCCATCGCCCGCGACTGCGCGTTGGCTCGATAAAGCACGGCGAAGTCCTGGTAACGACGGTCGCCGGTGATGGTGGCTTCCTTGATGACGTTGACGATCGCGACCGCCTCCTCCACCTCGTTCGGCGCCTCGATCAGCGTCACCGCCTCGCCTTCCGCCTTCTCCGTCCAGAGCCGCTTGTCCGCGCGGCCTCTGTTGTTCTTGACCACGTGATACGCCGCGTCCAGGATCGTGCGCGTGGAGCGATAGTTCTGCTCCAATTTGATAATCGTGGCGTCGGGGAAGTCTTTCTTGAAGTTCAGAATGATCTGGACATTCGCGCCGCGAAACGCGTAGATGCTCTGGTCGTCGTCGCCGACCGCGCAGATATTTCGATACTTGCCCGAGAAGAGTGAAAGCAGCGTGTACTGGCTATCGTTGACGTCCTGAAACTCATCGCAGTGGACATACT
Organism: Capsulimonas sp.; assembly: GCF_039929585.1. Classification (NCBI taxonomy): domain Bacteria; kingdom Bacillati; phylum Armatimonadota; class Armatimonadia; order Capsulimonadales; family Capsulimonadaceae; genus Capsulimonas; species Capsulimonas sp. The sequence goes on along the minus strand of NZ_JBDSQY010000333.1, from coordinate 2,317 downwards.
GGAAGCGCGTCTGGTAGTGCTCGCGCGCCTTGTCCGATTGCTGAAGCAACTGCACGGTCTTCATAATCAGGTCATCGAAGTCCAGCGCATTCGACAGCGCCAGCTTCTCCTGATACGACTGATACACCCCCGCCACCGCCCGTTCGAACGGCGACGCCGTGTAGTCGGCCTTGATATCTTCCGGCCCCTGCATCGTCTCTTTGTACTTGCTGATCTGCGACAGGATCGCGCGCGGCGCGAACTGCTTCTCATCGAGATGATGCTCCTGCACCGCCTCTTTGATGAGCGACAATTGATCGCCATCATCATAGATGACAAAATTCTTGTCCAGCCCGATCATCGTCCCGCGCTCGCGCAGAACCCGCGCGCACAGCGAGTGAAACGTCCCCGCCCACAGCTCCCGCGTGACCGTCTCGCCCACCAGCCGCACGATCCGCTCCTTCATCTCCGCCGCCGCCTTGTTGGTAAAGGTGACCGCCAGGATGTTATAAGGCCGCACATACCGCTCCCGGATCAGATACGCAATCCGCTTCGTCAGCGCATTCGTCTTACCCGACCCGGCGCCGGCAAAGATCAGCAGCGGCCCGGTTTCATGCAGCACCGCCTGTGTTTGAGGCTCGTTCAGGCCTTCGATGAGTAGGGAGTCCATGAAGTTATTATACCGGATAGAGGAGCATCCGTTCGACACAAGGCGAAATCGCTTGCGTGGACACCCTGATGATGGTAGTATAACAGTAAGAACCAAGCGGAGGTGAAATCATGGCTCACTACATTGCAACGGTGCTCGACGACAGGCGATTGGAGCTCCCCCAAGGCGCGCTCAACCTTGTCCGCCCAGGGCAGGAAATCGGGATCGACTTGGAAGAAGCTGGGCCTGAACCGAAGCCCAACGAACGGCTTCTGGCTGCCTTGCGTGATATTACGGAATTGACCAAGGACCTACCCGAGACAGACGGATCGAAGACGGATCGTATTGTCCGTGAAGGCCGCGAGGGGGCGATGTATGGCTGCGATCCCGCCGAATAATATTGGAGCAGTTGTGATTGACGCCAATATCGTAATTGCCTTGGCGTCACGCGAGGCTGGCAGAGTCAATATCGTCAATCAGGAGTTATTGCACTATGTCAGCCTCGGTTATGATTGGTACGCTCCCGGCGCAATCGTCTCGGAAGCTCTGTATGCGCTCTGTCAAAAACTCAACACCGGCGTTCTTGACGCCGCACAGCACCAAACCGCCATCATCACACTTCAGAGAACCTTAACTGATGTTTTCCCGCCGCCTCAAGGTGAGCACTCACTGATTCAGCGGGCGGAAGAGATCCGAATTGGCTATGGATGCAGCCGCTCGGCAGATACTCTTTACATCGCGCTAGCCGAAGAATTGTCGCAGTCAATGCCGACGGTATTACTGACATTTGACCAGGATTTGCCCAAACAAGCGGCAAAAAATGCTCCCAATGTCAATGTAAAGCTGCTCTAACGATTCCGATTCACCGCCTTATGGAAGTATGCAGCAACCAGCGACGAAACAATGCCGCTATTGAGATTGAGCAAGCGCCGGGTATTTCGAATAAGCATAAACGAGTGATTCAAGATTCTTGAGCAGGCAGGCGGGATTCGCTAGGAAGCAACAAGTATTATGATGATCAAGCTGTTCAAAGCGCCGGACAGTTATTGGGAAGGCTGGGTCCACGATTCTGCCTTGACAATCCACTGGGGCAGAGTCGGCGAGAAGGGTGAGGCGAAAACGGGGCGACCAGTCAGTGGTGATCCCCAGCCGTTCCTAGAGCAATTCGCAGCGGAGCAACGGGCCGAAGGGTTTCGTGATCGCACAGACGAAGACTACACGGACTTCGTCATCCAGTACCGCATCGACGGCTTTGGCTCTGAGAACGACATTGGGCGCCGTCATGAGATCGAGTCTCTTATGGACGAATGCTTGGGCTGGACGGGAAATGGGCATTGCGATGGCGGGGATATTGGGTCCGGCTCTATGAACGTGTTTTGTATGGTATTCGACGTGCAGGCGGCGTATCGAACCATTTGGAGTGAACTGACCGAGCGTAAATGGGAAAACGGCGTTACGCTAGCCTACGCCAAAGATGAGGATGAGTACGTTGTTTTGCATCCCGAAGGCGGGACTTTCTCCCTCTTATAAACTGAGAGTCAGGTAAGTCATAAATGGAAGAAGACATCCACCGATCGGGATTGACGGTTCGCTTTCGGGGCAGCGAATGGACCCCAGACAATAAGACCCGCTACATGGCGTTTTGGGCGCGGCACGATGACTATGAGTTTGTCGGCGAGACTGAATTTG
>NZ_JBDSQY010000332.1:0-4037 GCF_039929585.1 Capsulimonas sp. | reverse complement strand
GCAATGCGATTCCGGGCCGTTTTTGATTTGAGTATTGAGCGATCTAATGGCGCGCGGCCTTGATGATCTCGGCGATCCCGAAGCGTCCATTTTTTGTAAACTCATCGATGGGACGCCAGCCGGGATGCTGCTGAAGATAGGAATGGGAGTCTGCCCACATCAGGCCAACAAAGACTTCCCCGATGATCCTGCCGCCGACCGGGCCAAGGTGGATGTGCGCGTCATCGTTCACTTTCCCATCCGTTCCGAGCGCCTGCTGCTGCGCTTCCGCAAGGATGTAGTACCAGAGCGGCGCGTTGTCGGTGAAGTTCGGTGAGATGTCCGTGAGCAGCGGATTGTCGTTCGCGGCCTGCGCGGCTGCAGTTGCTTTGCCGACCCGCAGCTTATCGTCCGGCACAACGGGAAGTCCCATCGCTCGGGCAACGGACTGGCCGGATGGCAGGCTCATGCTCAGACCGCGCAGAAGATTGCGCGCGGCCAGCGACGCCTGCCCTTTGGTGACCGCCTCCGGAAGATGTCCGAGCGGATTGACAAGCGATGTGTCGATCTTATAGGACCGCTGCAGGCGTCTTGGGCCCTGCGGCGTATGCTCACCGATATCAAAGAACAAGTTCCAGTCCAGCGCCCAATTGCCTGGAAACTCCCGAAATCCCACCAAGCTTTCCGCAAGCTTAGCCGAATCCGTTTCCGCGAAGATCATCTGTCTGCCAGGCAGCGTCGTATTCAGGCGGTAGATGGGTCGCACCATCGAGTGTCCGAAACGATAGGCGGCCACGCTAAACTCCACGGGGATGTACGCCTGCTGCTTCGGTTTAAAGAAACGCAGATGCGGATTGAACTGCGTCACTGCTTCTCGTTTGCCATCGTGCTTCAGCTCGGGCAGCAGCAGCTGGACAGTATCCTTGCCGATGATGGTTGGCAGGAAGTCGTGAAGCACCGTCCACTGATAGTGGAATCGCACCTCTCGCTGGACATCTTCAAACGGAGGAAGTACGCCGCCGCGACGTCTGGCGAGCGTTTTCGCGACGCTGTTGTGGAAGCGCAGCAGCGTCGCTTGAAGCTGCGAGACGATCACGTTCTCATCATTGCGTGGATCGCCGATCAGCGCGCGCTTCGGCGCTCCCTCTTCGGGAGTGTTGCGGGGAACATCCCGCGTCTGGCCGTCATGCGAGCTGCCCGTCAATGTACGCCCCAGCAGCAGATGCACACCGTCTTCCGCGTAAAGATACGGCTGATCGTCTGGTCCACGGCCGTAAATGTTGTCTAGGTCGAAGCGTGGCGTTCGGAAGTCGGTGAGCGCGTCAGGATCATTTTGTCTTTGCAGGCTGCTCGCCGGATCGAACGTGAGGTCGTGATCGATGAACTGGCCGAAGTAGGTGTAGCCGGCGCTGATTCCCAGGTTCTCTTCATCGTCCCGTTCCGTCTCGGGCGTGGGTTCATCTTCGGCCGGCGCGACCATCTTGTCCGCCAATGCGATCAGTTCATTTTCCGTGTGATAGGCGGCGGGAAGCGTTCGGAACATACGTCCGAACCGGCCTTCAAATTGATTGGACTGCCGCGATAGATTTTGGCCGCGGAGTCCCGTCCCATGCATGCGCCGCGGACCGGCGGAATAATGCGCGCCTCCCGGAGCGGGGGTAGGGGTTGGAGTGGTTGTGGGGGTTTCCGCCCCATCATTGTTGTTCAGACTGTTGGTTTTGTCAGCAAGGATCGCCATGTTTTTCTCCCGCATCATCGGAAAGAGCCATTGAGGAACAATCATTGCGAACGGTGGGCAAAAAAAGCCCGCGCCTTATCAAAGGGGCAGGCTTGTACGTAATCTTTCTACGCGCATTCGCCCGCCGGCTATTCGCAATAGTATAATCCGCAATGGTGGATGAACGACTTACGAAATACCAGCCGATACTGCATTGCGCAGGTATTGATCTCGATTATGGTAGTCCAATCAAATATTGTCAAGGATTACATAATATTTGTTATATGGCTGTCTGGTAATCGCATTTATTGCAGCATACCTGACACGCGCTGCCAGGAAAGCAGATCATAGTGGTTGCCCGTCGTCGGGAAGAACGGCGGCGGATGGTCGGCGAGGCGACTGTCATAGTGATATTGCTCCTGGTAGCCGTTAGTGAGTACGCCGCTGGAGTTGACGTAGGCGAAGATACCAGCCGCCTGTGTAATGACGCCCCCGATCGAGGTCATTGTGCCGGTGCTGCCGACAGGATGCACCGGATTGGCGGCGTCGAACGACGTCTTCGCGAAGATATTGCCGTCGAACTCAAGGTTCGGCCCAGCGCCGTCCGCCACGGAAATATGATCGCCCAATAGACCGAAGACCCCAGCTTTCTGGTTGAAGTTGGTGTCCGCCGACTGAGCGATTGCGAGATTGCGCGGCGTGTTATAAGTGATCGAGCCGGTCAGGGTGACATCTTTTCCAAGAGCGAGGTCCGTGGCGATTGTCATTTGCGAGCGATAGGTGATATTGCCCGATGAGTCCACTTTGTTATCCGCGATGACACCGCTCAATCCCGTAATGTTTCCGTCCGAATAAACCATGCCGTTAGGGACGCCCGTCAGGGTGGTAACGGTGTGTACGCCACTGACGCTTTTGTCGACTTTGGTCTGGTTATTACTCGCGTCGACGGTGATCGTCTGAATGGTCGTGCCTTGCGTGACGGTAATGACCTGGTTTCCGCTGCCGTTGACGCTGAGAGCGACGACACTGTTGCCGTGCAGGAAGATGCCGCCGCTGACCGTTCCCGAGTTATTCACAATCGTGGCGCCTGCGATGGTCGGTACTCCCGGCGGAGCACTATTGCAGGGGTTCGGCGGTGCGATCCCCATGGCGGCGTATTCCTGTGTGTAATCTGTTGTAGGCAGCGGAATTTGCGCCGAATTGGGGATCTTCTTTCCTCCGCTGTCGAGCAGGAAGTTTCCGCTGGAATCCGTTTTGTACCCGGTCGTCATACTGGGCTGGCCGCTCGCGGCGATGCTTTTGTAGTCGCTCGTCGACGACGGCGCTCCCACCACGCCGATGCTGTTCTTCCACCATGTCACGTTTCCCGAGACGGAAAATGCGTCGTCGCCGGTGTAGGTGAACATCGGGTTCGCGGTGTTGTTAGATTTCCATAAGATCGTGGTTTGCAGGCCGTCGGCGTCGTTGGAATGGAACGGCCCTTCAAAGTGGTTGTTGTAATCCCAGAAGCCAGCGCCGTCGGTGACGGTGAAGTAGGCGTATTTGCCGAAGCTCGCCTGCTGAACGTAAGCGCGTACGATCTGAGTTGTGCCGCTCGGCATCGTTCCCTGGGCTTCGATGACGTAATGTTTCTGTGTACTGGTGGTGTTCGTCGAATCGCCGCTGATACGCACTGTCAGAGTCGTCCCTGTTTGTCCGAAGGGCGCCGAGATCGTTCCGTTGCCGCCGAAGAAGTTCGTCATCGGATGCAGGGTGCTGTCATCCGGCGGGCTAGCTTGGGCAGTCAGCCAGGTCAGTCCGAGCTCGATGCCGGCGTCGGCCATGTTGAACGCTTCCGTGGTGTCGTTCCGGTGCTGCGACATTTGAATGGTGGCGTTGACCAGAGAAATGAGGCCGAGCGAGAGGATCGACATCGCGAAGATCAAAACCAGCGATGTCGCGAGCGCCGCGCCGCGCCGAGTTTTTCGAATATTTTTTCTCAGCATGTTGGGTTGCACAATTGACATTGCCGCCGTGTTCCTTGCTAGTTCTGGGTTCGCCCGTGGGCGCTGGTTGAGGTCGCGCCGAAGGGATTATGGTCACGCAGGTAAACGACCTCGCCCGTCAGCTGCGTCACGTTGCCGTTGGCCGCGTCCGAGGATGTATAGCCCCGGATCGGATCGAAGTAGGCGCTGATGATCTTGATCTTGACTTCATTCGCGATCGGCGTCACGCCGTCGGGCATGTAGGGCTGAATAAACTGTACGGCGTTCAGCGAGGGCGCAACCGATTTGATGATCGCCCGGTTGACCGACACGCCCTGATCGATCCCCTTTTCCCACAAGCATGTGCCGGAGTTGGG
>NZ_JBDSQY010000331.1:0-5639 GCF_039929585.1 Capsulimonas sp. | reverse complement strand
CAGCTTTGAGTTCAGGGTGAACCTTCTTCCACTTGGGCAGATAAGCTTGCTGGCCGTATCGCCCCACAGAGACTTGAGCCGTCTCGTATTGAAACTTTCTGTCGTTGACCAGACTGTTGTAGACCAGGCGGCATGTTTCGAGCGTCGCTTCTAGCTCACGGCTTTGCGCCCTGTCGGGATACAACCTGATTTTTAGACAGTTGCGATTCACGGTTGCATTATACCTAAAACTGTTTAGATTTCATGTGTTTTCGCGATACCAATCGAGGTATTGGTATTTATTGTCTTCAGAAAGACGATGCGCTATCCATCTCGCCCCATAAATGGGGGAGACTTCCGCGCTTTTTGTTAACCGGGATCGCGCCGGTCAGGGGAAAACCGCCATCTCACAGAAGATAAATTCATTGAGGAAAAAACCTGTGAACAAAGGATTGAATGCTCTCATCGTTGCAGCGACGTGTCTGCTACTGTTGACTGCGTCTGTCCCAGAGACACAGCTTATATCCATAATTGTTTATAGCTACACAAAACATCCATTGTTTTACACGCGGGGTTACGCAGCCTAACTCGTTATGAGAAGGACATTTCTCAAGATTTCGATGATATTAATCAATAAAATCTTCTTAATTATGATTATATCATCAATTCCATAGCCACGACACTCCGCGTTGACAAAGCATACGGGCTGTGATATACTGGATAAACAGATAAACAAGGTACATCAAAAAACATCCCCATTTAGGGGTGATTTTTTCAATCGACCAAAGCATATAGAGTGATCTCCAGTGCGGATTTCGATACGGCAAGATATCGCCAGCTCGGTAATAGACAGAGGACAGTATTTTTCATGTTGTTAAAGCGCTCTTTTTTAGGTTGCAGATCTATGCTCCTTCCGTGGCTGGCCGTCCCCCTCATGCTTCTTGCCGGTCCAGCAGCTCAAGCTCAGGATCTACCCGTCTACACCGACTCGCTTCAAAACGGCTGGCAGAACTGGAGCTGGGCGACGACGGATCTGGGCAACTCCAGCCCTGTCCACACCGGCGGGGATTCCATCTCCATCACTGCGGGCGCCTGGGCGGCGTTCTATCTGCATTCAAATCCGATCGACACATCGTCCTATGTCAGCCTCAGCTTCTGGATCAACGGCGGCGCGACAGGCGGGCAGCTCCTCCAGGTGGTTGCGGATCGCAACGGCAGCGGGCAGACTTCCTACCCGCTCAGCGCTCTGACCAGCGGGTGGCAGCAGGTCACGATCCCATTGTCGTCGCTCGGCGTGGCCAACGTGACGGACATGGACGGCTTCTTCATCCAGGACCGCTCCGGAACGGCCCAGCCGACCTTCTACATTGATGACATCTCGCTGGTCGGAATGCCGATCGGCAACGTCACCATCGACGCCGCCTCCAACATCCATCCGATCAGCCCCTATATCTACGGCATGAACTGGTGCAGCCCGGCCCAGTTGCTGGACATGAACAGCCGCAGCAACCGCGCGGGCGGCAATATTAACTCCACCTACAACTGGAAGACCAACGCGGGCAATCACGCCGCCGACTGGTTTTTCGAAAGCCTCGGAGGAGGGTCCACCGTTCCCGGAGACGGCGAAGACAGCTTCGTCACCAGCACCAAGTCAGCAAACGCCGAACCGATATTGACCATACCGACACTCGGATGGGTCGCCAAACTCGGACCGAATGGAGAGCATCTCGCCAGCTTCTCGGTCGCCAAATATGGAGCCCAGACGTCCACTGACCCCTGGTGGCCAGACGCTGGCAATGGCTACCTCCTTAACGGGAACCCCGTGACCGGCAACGACCCCAATGATGCTTTCATTCCGTCGGACGTGAACTATATCAAGCCGGACCTGACGCGCATTGTCAGCAAGTTCGGCACGGCTGCGAACGGCGGCGTCAAGTTCTACATTCTCGACAACGAAGTAGACGCCTGGCACGCCACACATCGCGGTGCTCACCCGGTTGGCGCGACCATCGATGAAATGCTCAACTACACCAAGGCCTACGGCGCCGCCGTCAAAGCCGCCGACCCGACCGCCAAAGTCATCGGTCTGGAAGTGTGGAATTGGACCGGTTGTTTCACCAGCGGCTATGATGCGCAGCATGGCCAGGGAACCGACCGCTCGTCGCATGGAAACATGGATGTCTACCCCTACATTCTGCAGCAGTTAAAAGCCTACGAGCAGGCGACCGGCGTTCGCGCGCTGGACTATCTGAGCATCCATTTCTACCCGCAGGGGAACGACGCAAGCGGCGACAATAGCGTGGCCAATCAGCTGCTGCGCAACCGCGCCACGCGCCAGCTCTGGGACCGCAACTACACCTCCGAGAGCTGGATGAACACCAAGATTTACGCCATCCCGCACCTGAAGGACTGGATCAACACGTACTACCCGGGGACCAAGACGGCCATCACCGAGTACGCCTGGGGCGGCGACGACACGATGAACGGCGCGACGACCATGGCGGATGAGCTTGGCATCTTCGGGCGTGAGGGTCTCGACATCGCCACGCGCTGGGGCGTGCCGGCCAGCCCGAGCTACGAGGCTTTCAAGCTCTATAGCAACTACGACGGGAACAAGTCGACCTTCGGGGACACGAGCGTGGGGGCCACGGTCGTCAATCCAGACTATCTGTCGACCTTCGCGGCGATCCGTAGCAGCGACGGCGCCCTGACGATCATGGTGATCAACAAGACACTCTCGGGAACGACGCCGGTCACTCTCAACATTGCGAACTTCAACGCCGCCTCGTCGGCGCAGGTCTGGCAGGTCAGTTCTCCCGCCATCACCCATTTGCCGAACGTCCCCGTGACTTCGGGGACCATCAGCCTGACGGTCCCCGCCTCTTCGATCACCCTGTTCGTCGTGCCGACCCTCACGTCGCCGCTGCTAAAGACACTGACAGCCAGCGCTTCGGTGGTCGCCGGCGCGAACCTGACGGTATACGCCACCCTCCAGCAGCCTGCCCCCGTTGGAGGAGCTCATATATCGATCAGCAGCAGTTCTCCCGCGATTAGCTCCGGCGTGATCGTCATCCCTATGGGAGCTTCGAGCGGCGCAACAGTGCTCGCTACCCATCCCGTCGCCGCCGATACGCCCGTGGCGTTGAGCGCGCCCTCGGGCGCTACGACGAAGAGCGCGAATGTCACCGTACTCGCGTCATTGCAGACCATCGCCTTTAGCGCTCCGTCAGGCAAGGGCGGCCTCACAACCTCCATCGGCGTCGGGCTATACGGCCCCGCTCCGGCGGGCGGAGTGACGGTGACGCTGTCGAGCTCAGATAGCAAGATGCTGCCTGCGGGAACGCAATTCACGATTCCCGCCGGTTCGTTCTCCGCATGGCTGAGGGTTACACCCACGCCGGTCACCTCCGACACGGTCATCACGGCGACCGCGACGCTAGGATCCGTGACGAAGTCTGCAAGCTATACCGTAAAGCCAGCGGCGCTGCAAAGCGTGACGGCGCCCGCGAACGTGATCGCCGTTTTGAACATCACTGTCCGGGCTTACCTGACGAGCCCCGCGCCTGCGGGCGGGCTTGCCGTTCCGATCACCGCCAGTTCTGCGGGCATCACCGGAGGAACGATCACGATCCCTGCGGGAGCTCTGAACGGCTTGGGTGTATTCGGCTCGCATCCTGTCGCCGCCGATTCGGTCGTCACGCTGATGGGAAGCATCGGTGGTATGACGAAGAGTGCAAATGTCACCGTACTCGCGTCATTGCAGACCATCGCCTTTAGCGCTCCGTCAGGCAAGGGCGGCGTCGCGACCGCCATCGGCGTCGCACTGTACGGCCCTGCTCCGGCGGGCGGAGTGACGGTGACGCTGTCGAGCTCAGATAGCAAGATGCTGCCTGCGGGAACGCAATTCACGATTCCCGCCGGTTCGTTCGGCGCATGGCTGAGGGTTACACCATCCAAAGTCTCCGCCGATACGGTCGTCACGGCGACCGCGACGCTGGGCTCGTCCTCAAAGAGCGCGAGCTACACAGTGACGGCTCCGTGAATCGCCCGCTCGAAGTGGAAAGCACGGCGACCACGATTGAGGCTTGACCGGAATAGTCCATGCAATCGGATCCATTATCCATATGCGTTTTCGGATAATCATGGAAGAATAGTGATATGCACTTGTTAGCCATGTCCATAAATCGTTATGTGAAGATTTATGGACATGGAACGTTCTCCGTATGAATGGTTTCTTAGTAAAGATCGAAGGAAGATATCAACGAATGCCTGCCAATATGATATGCCTGTCTCTCCTCTGCGCCACAGTCGTTGTGGGAGGCGGCGTCGGCTTACGCGCTGCGGCCGCTGACATGAATTCTGCCGGAGCGCCCACGTCAATCCCGTATGCGACACTCCAGGTGATCTCCAGCGACGATTCCGACGCCGTCATCACCGAGAAGGCGGCGAAGGTTTTGCCGCGTCCCAATCAGACAGCCTGGATGCGGTTGGAGACGACCTTTTTCCTCCACTATGGTCCCAATACATTCAACAAGGTCGAGTGGGGCAGCGGTCTTGAAGAACCATCGGATTTCAATCCAACTGCATTTAATGCTAACCAGTGGTGCCGCGCAATTAAGGACGCCGGCGGCAAAATGATTGTGCTTGTTTGTAAACATCACGATGGATTATGTCTGTGGCCGACTCGTTACACTGGGCACTCCGTCGCCTCAAGTGTCTGGCTTGACGGCAAGGGCGACGTTGTGAAAGCAGTCGCAAAAGCCGCCCAGGCCAACGGACTCAAGCTGGGAATTTACCTTTCGCCTGCGGATCTCTACCAGCTGCGGATAAATCCGAAGAATCCTGGCGGATACTATGGGGACGGAAGCGAAAGCGTTCCCTCCGTCATCCCCACCGCTCCGGCCAGTTTCAAGAGCGATCCGGCTCAAGGGCGCACGCCGGCAAAAGGCTTTAAGAGTTACACCTATACGGTGGACGATTACAACCGCTACTTCCTCAACCAACTTTATGAATTGCTGACTGAGTACGGTCCAATCTCCGAAGTCTGGTTCGACGGCGCTAACCCGAATCCCAGCGTCCATGAAACCTACGACCACAAGTCGTGGTATGACCTGATCCGCAGCTTGCAGCCAAACGCCGTTATCATGGGCAAAGGTCCGGATGTGCGTTGGGTGGGCAACGAAGGGGGGTATGGACGCACCACGGAATGGAGCGTCGTCCCTCTGCCTGAGTCGCCCGACGAATTTATCTGGCCTGACATGTACGGAGATCTTGGCAACCGCGCTAAGCTCACTCCAGGTTCGCATCTTTGGTGGTATCCCGCGGAAACGAACTTCACGATACTTGACAACGGCGCGTGGTTCTGGGCGCCAGGGAAGAAACCCCGAAGCGCCTCGGAGTTGGTGGACGTCTATTACCGGTCGATCGGCCGTAATTCAAATCTCATTTTGAATCTTTCCCCGGACAGCCGCGGCCTGATACCTGACGATGAGCTGGCGGCTTTGAGTCAAATGAGTCGCATCGTAAAAACGACCTTTGCGAAGGATCTTGCCGTCGGCGGGAAGATCACCGCCGATACAAGCGGCGCCAACCGTGGCCCTTCTTTTGCGTTAGACGGAAACATCGATACCTGGTGGGAAGCCGCGCCAGGGCATACCAAT
>NZ_JBDSQY010000330.1:0-11577 GCF_039929585.1 Capsulimonas sp. | reverse complement strand
CTCGACGGGATCGGCCTGACCGTTGTTGCGTCCGTCGCTTACCAGCAGCACGCCTCCCGATCCGGCGTCGGTGACACTGCCGATGGCGTTCGCCATGGATTCCCCCAAACACGTTTGACTGCCGTCCGGCTTAGCCGTCTTGAGGAAGGAGTTCACATCTTGATGCACGGCCGTGTCCGACATCCCGAAGAACATGCAGTTGTAGTGATTTTGCAGCTGCCGTACGAGATCGGCGTTCTGCGCGGTGGCCTCTTTTGCCGCATCGAACCGACTGCCGCCTTTGAGATCACGCGTGGCCATGCTGTGCGATCTGTCGATCAATATCAGCAGAGGTGGCTTGTCCGTGCTGTGGTTTGCATGGGTGAAAACAGGATTGAGCAGCAGCACGACAATGGCGCAGACTCCGGCGGCGCGCAGGATGCTGAGCCGGCGTAGGACGCGTGATTGGGCGCCGTCATGCGCCCGCGCACTGGTATAGAGCCAGATCGCCAGTGCGGTCGCCAGGATCGCCAGAAAGAGTATTTGCGGGTAGGGAAGGAGGGGATCGAACCCGATCGTTGTTGTCATTTTTTACGCCCCTTCGCCGTCACGCGGGAGACTGCTTGTTCCCCGAAGAGGCAGAGCAGGGCGAAGGCCAGGAGATACTGCCAGAGCGGCCTCCCTTTGCTCAGAGAATCCAGATCGCTATCCGCCTTTCCCATTCCCGCAAAGTAGGAGCTTTCTCGCCGCTGCTGCGTTTCCAGCTCGCGTGGATCGATGGTCCGCAAATCGCTTTCATCGCTGTGGATGTTCACCGCGAGGCTAGCCACCTGGTTTTGCCCGGCGTCAATATGGTAGAAGCCGCTTTGCGGGACATTGTCCACCACGATCGATCCGGTGACGGGATCGGAGGAAACCGGCAGCAGGCCCATGGGGCCGGAACAGGATATCTTCGCGCCCTGGCCGAGGGAGTTCGCCGCGACGGTGGACGACGCCGATCCTCCCGCGACAAACTCGGCGGCCGCCGTATTATGACTGAGGAGTCCTTTCAGGAACTCATGCAGAAGCGGCAGGAAGGCCGGCTGCCGGGCGAGATCGCTCCATGTGGGGTCGGGCGACATGTTGACCAGCAAAAGATTGCCGCTTCCTTCGATCGTATGCGCGACGGCGCATGTACCGTCGTCGAATTTCAGAAGCGTTTCCGCGCGTGGATCGACTTCCCCAGTCACGCAGATTTTGCGGAACTGTATTTTACTCAGATCAGCCGCCGCTGGATCTTTGAAGGCTTTGAGCAGCGGACTTTCGTAGTGGGCTTCGGCGAGTGTGACGTAGCCTTTGCCGTTGCCGCTCAGGTCCGCGACGTGGTCGATCTGCAAGGGCATCGGCTCCGTGGCGGGCAGCTGGCGTCCGAGCTTCGTCATCTGGTCGGCGATCTTGTCGCCATAGAGAAACCAGATCAGGTTTCCGCCGCCGGATGCATATCGGCTTAAGGCCTGAAACTGCACGTCCGGCATTTGCGGAGCGTTGCAGACGATCACGGCGTCGGCGGCATGAAGAGTGGGATTATTCAGGGCCGCCGGTTTGACTGTGATGATTTGAACGCCCGACTGGGCTGCCGCGCCCGGATGGAGCGCATGCGTCAGAAAGAATGTGGAGTTGGGCGCTTTCTTCGGATCTTCATCCGTAATCACTAGCACGACGGCCGTTTTTTTCAGATCGATGACCACTCGCCGCAAATCGTCCAGCGGCAGATTATCGGCGGGAATCGACGCGACGCATTCGATTTGCTTTGGGGAATCGAACTGAAGTGTAAAGCTGGCCGTCGCGCTGGAGAAAGGCGCGAGAGAGACGTTTTGCGTCTGTCGTTCGCCGGTGGATACAGAGAGATTTACCGGCAGTGTCCGCAGGCTGTCGCCCGAATTGAAGACTTCGCATTCCACCGCCACCGGTTCGCCGATACGCGGGGCGGTGGGGGATAGCCGGATGGACGTAATGCCGACGTTGGCGCGGTGGTCGGAAGCGGCGCCGACGAACGCCATCTTTGTGTCAGCCGGAACGGATTCGAACTTCACATCCGCCCAGTTGCCGCGCTGGAAATCCGAAAACACATAAATCTGCTTGGATTTCGCCCCAGATTTCCCTAATTGCTCCACCGCCATGTTGATGGCTGCGTTGGGATTGGCGCGCTCCTGGCTGGGCTTGGCGTCCCGCAGTGAGCGCTCCAAAGCGGGGAAGTCCGTCGTGAGTTCGGAGGCGACGGATTGCGGGTGCGCATCGCAGAGAATGACATTCACCTTGACGCTGTCCCTCAGGCTGGAGAGAACCTTGATCGCGTCGCTTTTCGCGCGGCTGAGCGTGCTGGCGCCGCCGTCCACGTAGCCCATACTGGCGCTGGTGTCGAGGATCAGAACGACAGAACTGCGATCGTTGGTCTGGGCGGCGAGTGGGGAGTTCAGTGTCGGCTTGGTAAAGGCCGCCACGAGCGCAAGGATCGCCAGCGTCCGAAGCAGCATCAGCAGAAGATGACGCCAGCGGAAAATGTCGCTTTGCTGGGCCATCGCCTTCTGGAGGAATTTGACCGTCGGCAGGTCAAGGCGCCGCCGTGTTCGGCGCGTGAGTAGATGAATTACGATAGGGACGCTTGCCGCCAGCAGCCAAGGCAAAAGTCCGGGATGCAGAAGTGATACCATGAGTTTTATGCCGTCTCACATGCGTCCGCGGGCGGTGAGGAAGGCCTCCAATGCCTCATAATAGGGAGCGGATGTCAGCGCCAATTGATACTGCATGCGGCGAGCCTTCGCGCTGGTGGAAATCTCATTTAGAAATGCTTGAAGCTCAGCCTGGTAAGCCACGCGGATGGCGTTTGGATCGGCCACGGCGAACGCCGGCGATTCCATATCTTGAAAGAGGGCGTTGTCCGCGTCCGGCAGGAACATCTCCCCATCGGTCAGTACTTGAAAGAGGAGGACCGAGAAACCTTTGTGCGCGAACATATTCAGTGTGGAGAAGACGCGCTCCGGTTCGTCGAGAAAGTCGGAGATGACGATCAATAGCCCCTTGCGCTTGAGTACGCCGAAGAGGGTGGCGAGGGTCGCCGGAAGGCCGGTTTCGCCTCCGGGAGTGTTTTGCTCCAGCGCGATAAGAATGCGCTGCAAATGCCGCTGAGAGCCCCCGGCGGGGATGTAAGCGCGGAGAGCGTCATCGCCCAGCGACAGGCTTGCTTTGTCGCCTTGCCGGATAATCAAATACGCGAGGCCGGCCGCCATATAACTGGCGTACTCCAATTTGGAAACACCGCCCGAATCTTTGTACGCCATGCTGTTGCTCTTGTCCACCAAGAGATAGCAGTTCATATCCGTTTCTTTGCGAGAGAGCTTGATATAGAACCGGTCCGTGCGCGCGTAGGCGCGCCAGTCGATGGCGCGTATCTCGTCCCCGGGAGTATATGGCCGATAATCCGCGAACTCCGCCGAATAATCGTAATAAGGTGATCGGTGTTTGCCTTGAAAGGAGCCCTCCACGATCAGCTTGGCGGCGAACTGGAAGTTGCGCAGCCGGCGGAGATCCGACGTCTGAAGGTATTTCCGCTGCTGCGTATCTGACGTGTATTCACCAATGACCGAACTCATCATTGCGGATGCGTCCCGGCCCGGGCCGCTCTCCGAATTTTGCCGACGTGCGCCAAAGCCTGCCATCTTTTTGTCTCCCCGCAGAAACCTTACGAGCAGAATTAACGGCCTGCATATGCGGGTTCCCGCACGTTCTGCAGGATATTTTGAACGAGCCCTGCGCTCGTGATGTCGTCGGCGATCGCCGCATAGTTGAGGATAATTCGATGCTGAAGCACCAGGGGGGCGACCTGACGCACATCGTTGGCGGTCGGAGTTGATTTGCCCTGCATCACGGCCATCGCTTTGGCTCCGAGCAGGAGGTACTGCGATGCGCGCGGACCTGCGCCCCACTGTGCGTACTTTTTCACCAGCGGCGGGGCGTCCGGAGAGTCCGGACGGCTGGCCCGCGCAAGGGAGACGGCGTATTTCACGACGTGAGGCGAGACAGGAATCTGGCGGACAAGATGCTGAATTTGCAGCAGCTCATCTCGGGCGAAGATCGGTTTCGGCTCGACGGTTTCATCGGTGGTCGTCATCGAAGCGATGCGCTCTTCCTCGTCCACGGACGGATAGCCGACTTGCAGGGCGTACATAAATCGGTCGAGCTGCGCTTCGGGAAGAGGATAGGTGCCTTCCTGCTCGATGGGGTTTTGCGTGGCGACGACGAAGAAGGGTGGGGCGATCGGCATCGTGCGCCCATTGTTGGTGACCGCATTCTCCTGCATGGCCTCCAAAAGAGCGCTCTGAGTTTTCGGCGGCGTTCTGTTGATCTCGTCGGCCAGTATCAGATTGGCGAAGATCGGTCCCTGAACAAAACGCATGCTGCGCTGTCCGTCGCTGGCGTTGGTGTCCAGAATCTCCGTGCCGATGATGTCGCTCGGCATCAGGTCCGGTGTGAACTGGATCCGTTTGAAATCCCAATCGAGGCTCTGCGCCAGGGTTTTGACTAAGAGCGTCTTCGCCAGACCCGGCACGCCGATCAGTAAACAATGCCCCCGCGCAAAGAGAGCGCTGACGAGATATTGGACGACTTCATCCTGCCCAATGATCACCTTATGCACTTCCTGCAGCAGGCTGTCATATCGCAGGCGAACGCTTTCCAACAGTTCCGTTTGATCTGCCGCTTCCATACTGCGATCCTTCCTCTGAGCGTAGAGATTGTATTTGAGTTGATCCTAATAAATATATCGTTACTAAACTTACAAGTATGGTGAGATATTGTTCAGAAGTAACTACCGGCTCATTGCTTGCTTGCCTCTAGTACCGAGTTCATGTTTGTGATAGTTCCTGGAACTTCATGTTAATTTTTGGCGGACCAAACTTCATTTATGCGTATTTGTCCCATAGGCCGAGATC
This sequence comes from Capsulimonas sp., assembly GCF_039929585.1. Taxonomy (NCBI): domain Bacteria; kingdom Bacillati; phylum Armatimonadota; class Armatimonadia; order Capsulimonadales; family Capsulimonadaceae; genus Capsulimonas; species Capsulimonas sp. Next base: position 6,631 of record NZ_JBDSQY010000330.1, on the reverse strand, counting down.
TAATTGAGCGGCGATTGTAAATGCTGTATTGCGGACAACAGCTTCCGATAATCCACTGTTCACTTTGATCAAACAGCATGAGACAATACGAACCAAATCTCGTTTTTGGTGTGTAGCGTAAAGAACCATAAATAAAATGAAGTTAATAACCCAGATGTGTATCTTAGCATACGTGCTTCAAAATTCGAAAAAATTACAGACAGTAGAATAACTCAAAAAATGATTTTATCTATCAATATCGCTAAATATCTCTTGAAATCATTGTTTTACGACATCAGAAACAGACCGTTTACGTTAGGGGTACTGCCTCATCGACATTCCCGACACTTACACTCCAATTATGGTTCCACCGGGCTAAATGCTCTTATGGAAAAAAATCAAATTTCTTTCATATGAAGTAGTTGTAATTTAGTTTTTTGAGAGGTACAATACGGCGGATAATCGAACTGACAGGTAGATTTGTTAAGTTTGTTCATCCCCAATTGTACGTAATGTACGTATAATCAGATGATATTGTTCGGTTTAATGTAGGTAACAATGAGCTATCGCAATTATTCACAGCCGACAAGCCGAAATTGTCATAAAGCTTTTACAATCATCGAATTGCTCGTTGTAATCGCGATTATCTCCATCCTTGCATCTCTTCTGTTTCCCGTCTTCGCCAAGGCGCGGGAGAAGGCGCGCCAGATCACGTGTGCGGGCAATCTGCGCCAGCTTGGAATGGGGTTTCAGCAATATACGCTAGACAATGACGAGCTACTGCCAAGCACCTACTGCTGCGGGGATGGGGTCAACAATAAAATCGGCGGCTGGGTTGCGTTCAATACTTTCCCTGTCAACGATCCCGGGGGGCGTTTCGACGTCAAACTGGGCAACCTCTTTCCTTATGTTAAAAACACACAGGTGTATATTTGCCCCGACGACGCCGAGGGGCAAGTGAGCGGGGACTCATACGCGATCAATTCCTGTACGATGCAGCCGATAAACGCTGCTCATCTGTATCCTGGTAAGTCGCTGGCGCAGATCGACAATACCTCAGGAATGATGTTGCTTGGCGAAGAGGCCTCGCACGAGTTCGGCCGAGGCACCGACGACGGGTACTTTCGTTTCCAGAACAACATCGCAGACACGCGCCATACGGGCGGAAGCAACTTGAGTTTCGTGGATGGCCACGTCAAGTGGTATTCCGACGATCAACTCGCGACGCAGCAGCTCCAGGCGCAGACGCCGACCGGAGCGGATTGTCCTGATTAATTTAGTTCGCGCTTTTATGAACGAATCTTTGCAAAAATGGAGTTTTTGTTGTCGATCTCATCTCATTCTAAATCGTCTCGACGCGGCATCACATGGCTGGAACTGCTCCTGTTGATAGCCACGTTCGCCATTGTCGTCGCCGTTATTGTTCCTGTATCCGGCAAGCTCAAGGAACGTGGGAGAGAAGCAGTCTGTATTTCCAATATGCAGCATCTTGGCGCGGCGATAAACCAGTATGTGGCGGACAGCGACGGCTTTTATCCTTGTGGATGGCAAAGTGACCTGAATACGCACATCAACGCTGGGCAAATGCAGTATTGGCCTTATGCGATTTATCCCTATGTTAAGGATCGACATCTCTATAAGTGTCCCAACGACACTCGCAACAACGCGAGCAGCTATTTGATCAATAGCTGGGGCATAGACCTTAAACCGGGCGATGTCAAGAGCCCGACCCGTAAAGCCTCTTCGGTCAGTATGCCGTCGCGTTTTGTGCTGCTGACGGAAGGCATGCTCCTCGAAGGCGGCGATGCGGATCCAAAGATGGCGATTTCGGGGCATGGTCTGAACACTGACTACACCGTGGCGGGATACATCGATCGGCTTGCCTCGTCTGAGCGTCAATTGCCGCGCCACGACCGCCATCTGGTCTTTTTGTACATGGACGGTCACTCTGGGATCAGTCCAGAACTTCCTGAGGTCAAGGACGGCGATTATGAACCCGTGAAAGAGGCGCTTCCCTTCGCCCGCTACTTCGACGATCGGGGTGAGGACTGGGCACAGTGATCACTTCGCACGGAGAGCGTATGATAGTGGAGCGTCTAGTCGCTCATGATACGCCCAAACGCGCGACAGTGGCGCATGTGACCATGTGGTTGTCGTTGGCAAGCGGCATTGGGCTTGTTTTGTGGCTGTGTCTGAGAGACTGGCTGACATCGAGTGTGGTTCAGTATCCATACGCCATCTCGTTTCTTGATACTATTGCAATACTGCTGGGCGTTGGGGCGGCCCGATCCGCACTGAGCGCCAGCCGATTGTGGGATGTCCTGACCGTATTAGGAGCATCGATCTGTGTCCTGGCGTATCTGCCGACTTCGGCGGCGTATACGCTTGCTCTTTATCATGTCGCGCCGGCAGTCCCGGTTTTTACTCTGGCGTTAGCGCTTCCGCGCGCATTTTCACGTTCGGCATGGCCAACGCTCAGTGAAATCGTTTTGTGGTTACGACACGCAAGGCAAGTGCTGACGACGCCCATGAGCGGGAAAGCGCTCGGGTCAACACTTGCGGGGAATGTTCGTCCGTCTGGCGTTCGTCGATTTGGCGCAGCTTTTGTATTGAACTTTTCGGGTCCGGTTTCAGGGCATGTGCGCTGGCTATTGTCTGTGGCCGCATCGCTGGCGGCCTGCGTTGCGCTGGTGTTTGATGCGAGGACGCAGTCGGTCGATCAGCATCCGCCGATCTTGTTCTTCAGTCTGGGCCTGCTGGCGTGTCTGCATGCAATACGGTGGATTTCTCGGAGGCAGAAGACTTCGCTCATACCACCGACGGTTATGGCGGCGATATTCGGCGTTCTTTACCTTGCGGCTCCGTTCGCTTCCCGTCTGGCCGTCTTTGTGTTTGGCGTTTCGGAAAACGGCGCCCCGAGCCCATCAAGTTCTCTATTGTTGAACTGGTTTCTGGCGTGTTCGATCGCCCCCTTCGCTGTGAGCGGCTTGCTGGACTTGCTGTGGCCGCCAAAACGCAAGCCGGCGATTGATGCGCTGGAAATGTCGCCTGAATCGACAGTTCCTGACACGGTCTTTGAGAAGAAAGCCGTGGCAAAAGCGCGTGGAGGAAATTTCCGGCTGATTGCTCTTGGGGCGCTGACGCTGATTTGTCTGATACTGGAATGGAAGTGGGACGGCGCCAAGACTGCGTATTTTGCTCAGGGGTTGTGGGCTGTTTCCGTGTTGGTTTGTGGTCTGACCCTGCCTGACTTGATCCTTTATGCACGTAGACAAAATCAAGAGTTTCTGGAGAACCACCGGGATCGATGGGTTGACCGGCTGAACGAGCAAGTCGATTTTCGAGGAATTGGTAAAGGAATCGTCAAATCGATCCGTGGATTCCTCACTTGGAAGATCGACCTGGGGGCTTTGTCGGAAATGCGCGATGCGCGTTCCAAGAAGCGCATTGCCAGCACACATGCAAGAGCCTGGGATGAAAAGCCGTCCGTGATTTCGCGTCTGCGGAATGGAGTTGGGATCGGCCGCTCGATCTCTCCCTTTTCGATCGCTGTACTTCAGACATTAGCCCTTGTCGCCGGCGTCATGGGGCTAACCGTGGCGCCCCACGGCAACGCTCATGCGTCTTCGCTTTACCTGGGCCTCTGGGTGCTGGCGGCGGTCGTGGCGCTCCGCATCGCTGGAAGTAGGGGACGATTGGGCCGGTGGATCCAGTCCGGCGCATTGGCGGCCATTGGTTTATTTCCGATGGTGATTGCTCTGAAATCGGAGATCAGCCTGCCCGCCTACCAGCCTTATGCGTTTCGATGGCTAACATTGGGATCTGGGATCACGCAGCTGCCCAGTGAGAACGGCCTGGAGTTCATCGGCGAGCAGGGTATCGTCGCGTGGCTGCTGATCGGCGTGGCGCTGACCTGGGGCGTTCGCCGCGCGGCGGACATTGTCGGAAAGCATGAAGCGGACCCGTCGCTGGCGTTCGAGGAGACGCAGGGAAAAGAAAGCAGTGAATCCGCGCTGGATCTGTTTTGCGCGGCCGCCGTGGCGGTAATCATCACGCTTTACTGGGGGCTCTCTTTCTCCAATCCCTGCGTGCTGCTGACCATGGCGATTTCAATCGGGGCATTCTTCGCCGTTTCACGCAAACCGAAACCGGCAAAGCGCGCCGCATCACCAAAGCGATGGAAGGCCGTCGCCCTGGCCGCCTGCATGGTGATCGGCGCTGGCGTGGGCTTCAAGATGTACGTGAAGTCTATTGCTGGGGGATATACTCCCGGCGCTCCGTCCCCGTACGTCGCGTGGCGCAATTTGCCCGAGCCAGTTCGCAAAACGGTGCAGACGAACATACCAGTCGCGATGACTTGGTCCGAAGGCCATGCGCTGATCCGCCGCTGTTTCGGCGCCGAACTGGACACTCCGCTCTCTGCGCCGGCCTACGTCGCCGCGCGGATCACGGGGGCGGACTACTCGACAAACCCGCTACGCTCGGCGGCGGCGACATTGCTTGGCATGAGCCTCAGCTCCACGGCGTCGAGCGATCGACTGAACGAGTTGTACGTGAACCTGCAGGACTATGGGTACATCGGCGGACCAAAGACAAACCAGCGAACGATCGGCGTCGCACAGATGTCCCAGCGCATGTTCGGCGTCGCGCCCGCCAGCCTGAAAGCCGAACAGACGGACTTCCTTGTGGGCAGCCCGCTGCGAGTGAATAACCTTGCGCTTCTGGCGAGCGCCGTTCCAGTTCGGTTCGTCGTCGCGCCGTCGCGGTACTCGTATACGCGTTACGATCCGAAGGGATTGCCGCCGGTTGGCGGATCCGAAATGCACAATGGCGTTCTCAACAATAAGAGCCAGTTCGCATCGTACATCATCGCCAATGGAACGTATCCATATGTATCCGCGATCAACCGGGCTATCCCGCTGAACGGTTATAACAATGCGACAGAAGCTTGGTCTGTCAACGATTCTGGGATAATTGCCGGATCATCCGCAGGATGGGCATCGTACTGGGATAAGGACGGCGATATTCACAATCTGGGAACGCTTCCAAGGTTTGCATATTGTGCGGCGCGCTCCATTAATAATCGGGGTGAGGTGGCTGGATATGCCTGGAACGCGGATGCGCCGGAAGGCTCAACTGATTTCCGCAATACAGCACATGCATTCCTTTGGTCGCATGGTAGAATGCATGATCTCGGCGTTCCTTCCGGATATATCAGTAGTAGAGCCTACGCCATCAACAATCGTGGTCAGGTCGCGGGATGGCTGCTGACTAAATCAGGACAGACGCATGCGATGTTCTGGCAGGATGGCATGATACACGACTTAGGAACATTTCCGGGAGGGCAAACAAGTGTTGCTAATGCTATCAATGACGCAGGACAGGTTGTTGGTTCATCCCAGAGGCAGGATGGCTCGGTAACCGCTTGCCTCTGGCAAAACGGACGCATGCTAGACTTGGGACTTCTGCCGGGCGATGTGTATTCGCGAGCTTTAGGAATTAACGAGTTGGGCCAGATCGTGGGTGAAAGTCGGCGGGACACCAATGTAAACTATCCTGGCGGTACAGCATTTGTTTGGGATTCTAAAGGCAGCATACAAGACGTTACTCCATTGTTTGCAAAAAACAAAGAACAGGCTATGCAAGTAGGGCATTGCACAACTGCATTGTCTATAAATAATCTTCAGGAAATCCTTGGATATGGTTTTTACGAATTAATACAATCACCGCGTTATCACTTTGTGTTAACCCCGATTTCCAAGACAAATAATCACTAAGCTCTATTGCTACTCTAGAACAAATCCGGAACTATTATGACAGAATCCATCACTAATAATAAAACTGAGAAAATAACAATTGCATTATGCCTCCTAATTGCTGTTGGTTTTGCAATTGCGTCGGTTATTCAGAGAAACGATAAATTGCCAAATTTTGGGCGTGAGTTAAATGTCTCGTCCAATGAAATAATAGGCAAAAACCCTATCTTCCTAAACGAGTCTCACGGTTCTTTCGTTTTAGTGGAATTTGGTGACTATGAATGCCCTCCGTGTCGTGCTTCAGTTCATCCACTAAACCAATTATTAAAACTAAATAACACTTCAGTCAGATTTGTCTTCCGAAATTATCCTCTGACTACAATTCATCCATACTCATACGATGCAGCTGTGCTGGCAGAGATTGCAAAGGAAAAGGGAAGATTTAGTTTTGTTCATGATGCTCTATATGCCGATAAAGTCGATGCAAATCGATTGAAGCACGTCGCTTCTGAGTTTCAGTTGGAATCCATTGATGCTAAGACCCCCACCGTAGAAGTCGCAAAATCACGAGTGGATGCTGATATGCGTTTCGCGCAATCTATTGGATTATCAGGGACACCAACTTTTGTGTTATGCCTACCTAATGGAAGAGTTGTTCAGTTGTCTGGATTGGATATGCTGTCCAGTGCAATCAAAGAATTTGGATAGAAGTAAGAAAATATGCTGTGCAGTGGCGTCAATATTCTTACTCTCTTGAAATTAAAAGATTGTTTACATCATAATCGGGTGATGGACAATGCCGTGATTGGGAGAAATCGATCACTGTTACGGAATAAGGAGCAACAATTGCGAAACGGAAAATCTCAGATCGCCGGCGTTACCGCCGCTTTGGTTCT
>NZ_JBDSQY010000329.1:0-24067 GCF_039929585.1 Capsulimonas sp. | reverse complement strand
GCCTAACTCCTCTCCCAGAATTGGGAGAGGGGGCTGGGGGGTGAGGGTCGATCTCGACAAACAAGCCGGCGGAGCAATCCGCCGGCTTTATTTTTTTCTCCCAAGCAAAATTCAGGGAATAATCGCTCCCGTCTTCGCATCTTTAGGGATGGAAGAGCAAACAACATGGACGATGCAGCATTGGTGGAGGCCGTTCGCGCGGGGCGGCGGCATGTGTTTGGAACGCTGGTGGAGCGGCATCAGCAGGGAATCCTGCGGCTGTGCTGGCGAATTGCCGGCGATCCGACCGACGCGGAGGATCTGGCGCACGAGGCGTTTATCGAGGCGTATGTAAAGCTGGCGCAGTTGCAGGACCCGGCAAAGTTCGGCGGGTGGCTGCGCGTGCTGGCGCTGAACATTTGCCGCGCGTGGTATCGCACGCAATATCGTCTGACGACGGAGCCGCTAGACGACAATCTACCAGACGATTCCGATCCGCCTCATCCACGCTCCGATCAACTACGCGGCGAACTCAATCGTCTGCCGGCGCAGGACCGTTTGGTGCTGGTGCTGCATTACTGGGAAGGGCTCTCCTATTCCGATGTCGCCGCGTTTTTGGATATCCCGATCGGGACGGTCATGAGCCGTCTGCACAGGGCGCGCGGCCGACTGAAAGGCTTGATGGAGATGGAACAGATGGAAATGCCGACGGACGCTGAGTTCCGGAGGGAAGTAGACGCCGAAATCCACGCGCTGATGACGCTGTTCGGCGCGGGTGAAATGGAGCGTCTCAGCGTATTATTGGAAAAGTCGCCGGAGCGGTTTCTAGACTTAATTCGCGCCTCAAACGAGGAGGAGATGCGCGAGGATGTCGCCGTGCTCCTGCGGCGATTGGGACGCAGCGGCATGGAGGCCGCCGTCTCGGCGTATCTCTCCGACGATCCCGCGATGCGGGCAAACGCATCAGAGGTTCTGAAACGATGCTTCACACGTCCTAAAACCGAGGCGGAGGTTTCGCCGCCGGCGACCATGGCGTGGCGTGAGGCGTACTGGCTTGCGGATACCCTGATCCGCTCGGCGCCCGACGCCACGCGCAAAGCACAGCTGCTGCTCGAACTTCTGGAACGGTGCCCGGACGATTCGACACAGCTGCTGCTCGCCAATATGCTCACAAGCGATGAAGGCGCGGGGTTTAACGTATTGGTCGCCCGCGTGCTCCAAGCAAGAACGGTTGAGGAGATGTGGCGCAGCCCGCGCGCCGTCCATACGGTCTGCCATTTCGGGTCTCGCTGGGCGAAGGTGCTGACGGCGCTGCTGGACGTGGCTCACTCCGAGGAGCCTCCGGTCGCGCTCGCCGCCGCCGAAGCCCTGAGCCGCGCCCACCGATCGGAATGGCTGGAGTCTGAGGAGCGTATACCTGAACGTCTGGCTCTGCAAACTCGATTTCAAACACAAGCGCTGCGCTGGACGCCGCCCAATCCGAGCCTCCGCGATCCCGAAGCGATGGAGGCGCTGGCCGCTCGTGTCGCCGCTTACGTTCCCTCGCTCGATCCGGAGACGCGCAATATGGCGATCCGGACGCTCGGTCTATTCGGGATTGAAAGATATCGGGAGACGATTCGAAACGCGGCTGGGCACGCCGCGACTTCCACGCGCACCACAGCGCTTCGGGCGCTCGCCGCCATGGGTGACGACGGGGCGTCTTCATGGGTCGCCAAGGCGCTCGCCTCTCCCGAAGAAGCCGAACGCCGCGCCGCCATCGAAGCGGCGACAGCACTATCGCTGAGTGACCTGCAGCCCGAGATCACCCAAGCCCTGGACGATCCCGACCGTGACGTCGTGAAGGCGGCGATTACCGCACTGGCGGCGATCGGCGACGACAGCGCGCAGGTTACGCTGCACAATCTGCTGAAGTCGCCCGACCAATCGATTGTCAAAGCTGTGGCGGGCGCGATGTTCGGCGGCGCGCGAGGTCAGAACCACCTGGTTCATTCCGGGCGCGCCCGGACGATCGTTGTGAAGCCCGCGAATCGTCCCGGCATGGCGCAGATCATTCGCGGCGGCGCCAAGCCGCCGTTTTATATGTCTCCGGACGCAGCGATCTTGGCGCTTCCGGAAGACCGCAGTTATGGAGAATTGGAACTGACGAAGTTTATCAGCCAGCTATGCAGCGACTACTCGGGGACACGACGATGCCTGGTCTCCGAACGGCTGATGACGCGTCAGGCGGGGGTTTACGAGTTCACAGAGCGAGGGCGGGCGGTGTGGCGAGTGGAGCATCATTTGGCCCGAAAATAAAAACACAAAATCGCCGCCGTATCGAAACCAATTCGACACGGCGGCGCTTCTCTCCGACTCCCCTCTCCTAGAATTGGGAGAGGGGCCGGGGGTGAGGGCCTCGGTCTTAGTCCGCGTCCCGCTGGGCCGCTTCGTACAGGAACCATGTGCGGCGCTCGGTTTCGTCGATGAAGACTTCCAGGAAGCTCGCGGTCGCCACGTCTTTATTGTCGTCGCAGACATCATGCGCCTTACGCATATTCGCGGCCATGTTCTTGTTTTCTTCGATCAGGTCGCTGATCATGTCGAATGGCGTGACGAACTCTTCGTCGTTGTCCTTGACGGTTTGAAGCGAGGCGACGTGGCCGACGCTGCGGATCGTCGTACCGCCGATTTTGCGGACGCGCTCGGCGAGAACGTCGATCGTGGCGAAGATCTGCTCGGCGTGCTCGTCGAACATCAGATGGTAATCGCGGAAGTGGCTCGACGCCAGATGCCAGTGGTAGTTCTTCGTCTTGATGTAAAGCGCGAAGGCGTCCGCGATCAGTGGGTTAATGGCGTCGGAAATCTCCTGGGACGCTTTCGCGCCGAGATCCGTGGGAACGCTCAGCTGGCGCGGCGTCTTGCCGCCCGTCTTCGATTTTGGGGTTTCTATGGGCTTTTGCAATGTGGTGGTGGCCATCGTAATTTCCTTTGAATAAAATAGAGCGCAGTGAGATCCCGCCGACGCTACTGTTATCCCCAATACTCCCCCCAATTAATCCGAATTTCAGCAGGCGGGCGAGCAGCGATTTTCCGAACGGAACAGACTGATGGCGAGCTGTGTTGAAGCGTCATGACGCCCTACACTTGTCCAAATTTCAGCCGCCTCTATCCAAGTGATTCTTCACTGTCCACCACAGAGTCGAATTGGCCTGGACTGAGCATCGACCACGTGCGGCACGCTCCAGGGAGCCGCGAAGCGCCGCCGCTGCCGTATCACCTGATCACGTTTACGCTGGACGCCATGCCGTCACTCGCGCAGAAGCGCGGCGGTCTGCAATATGACGGCCCCATGCAGCGCGGAGACATCACGATCACGCCGGCGCGGCACGCCGATTGGCGCCTGTGGTCGGGGCCATGTCACGTCCTTTGCCTCTGGCTGGAGGAGAATTACTTGCAGGAAGTCGCCGCGCAGGGCGAAAGCCCCGGGCGCGACGAACTTGAGATCGTCAGCCGCTTTCGAGTGCGCGACCCGCACATCGAATACCTCGCGGGCGCCTTGCTCACGGAATTAGATCGCCCAAGCGACTTGCAGCAGCTCACGATCGAATCGCTGCGCACCGTCCTCGCCGTCCATCTCGTGCGCCACTATTCCAATTTGGACCAAAGCGCGACACAGGTCAACGGAGGACTTTCCCCCGCTCAACTGCGCCGCGCTATGGATTACATCCACGGCCATCTGGAAGGACCGATGGACCTGCTCTCAATTGCCGAAAGCACGGGCCTGAGCTCTTTTCATTTCGCGCGGCGGTTTAAGCGCGCGACGGGTGTCTCGCCGCATCAGTACGTGATTCAGCAGCGCATCGAGCAGGCCAAGCGTCTCCTGATCTCGGACGCATTGCCCGTCGGAGATATCGCTTACCGCGTGGGATTCAGCAATCAGAGTCACCTCAATCATCATTTCCGCCGTCTCGTCGGCGTCAGCCCCACTCAGTTCCAAAACAAAGCGCAAGTTTAAACAAACACACGCAAGATCTCGGAAGCCGGCGGGCGTCGTCTCGTTCTATACTCAGAACGAAACGGCGGCCGCCGTTTTTGTGCGCGTTACGCGCTCGGATAAAGAGTTACGAGAAAGGTGAAAGAGATGAAATCCTATTATATCGGCGACGGAGACGGACTGGATGCGCTGAAGCTCATCGATCGTCCCGAACCGGCCGCCGCGCCGGGGCGAGTGGTCGTGCGCATGCGCGCCTTTTCGCTCAATTATCGGGATGTGGAGATCGCGAATGGGCGGTACGGCGCTGGCCAGAGCCCTCGCCATCTCGTCCCCCTATCAGATGGCGTGGGCGAAGTGGTCGCGATCGGCGCCGGCGTCACTCGACTCGCCGTCGGCGACCGCGTGACGGGGTCGTTTATGCAGGAATGGATCGACGGCGCGTTTGAGGCCAGCGTCCATCAATCTGCGCTTGGCGGCTCGATCGACGGCGTTTTCGCGGAGTATGTTTCGTTTCCGGATTATGGGCTCGTCCAAGTCCCAGGCTATCTGACGGATGAAGAGGCGGCGACGCTGACCTGCGCCGCGGTAACCGCATGGAACGCGCTGTTCGTTGCCGGCAACGTCAAGCCCGGCCAAACGATCGTGATCCAGGGCACGGGCGGCGTCTCGATCTTCGCGCTGCAATTCGCCAAGCTCGCCGGGCTTCGCACAATCATCACCAGCGGATCCGACGAAAAGCTCGCCCGCGCCGCTGCACTCGGCGCCGACATCGGCATCAACTACCGCGCCAACCCCGATTGGGACAAAGAAGTCATTCAGCTCACCCACGGGCTCGGTGCGGAAATCGTCGTCGACATCGGCGGCGAAGACACTCTGGCGCGTTCGATCAACGCCGCGCGCGGCCTTGGCTATATTCCCGTCATCGGCTACGTCTCCGGCAAAAGCTTTGCCGCGCCGCTCATGCCGCTGTTCCTCAAAAACTTAAACATTCGGGGGATTAGCGTCGGCTCGCGCCGCATGTTCGAACAGATGAACGTGACGCTTGCCCAGCACGAACTGCGCCCGGTCGTCGACCGCGTGTTTGAGTTCGGGGAAGCGCGCGCCGCGCTGGAGTATTTGGAGAGCGGCAAGCACTTTGGGAAAGTGGTGATCCGGGCGTAAGCGCCTCGTTCATACGCAGTTCTTCACGGATAAAAACAAAGGATATTACTTGTGGATACCATCGTCAAATTCAATCAACTGGGCGGACCCGAAGTGCTTTATTTGGAGCAGGTTACCGAGGCGGAGCCAAAATCCGGCGAAGTCAGAATCCGAGTGGAGGCGTTCGGACTCAATCGCGCGGAAGCTCTTTTTCGCAGCGGGCAGTATCTGGAGCAGCCGGTGTTCCCATCTAAAATCGGACTTGAGGCTGCCGGAGTCGTCGAGAGCGTCGGGCCGGGCGTCACCCAGGTACGCGTCGGCGATCGCGTCGCAGTGACGCCGGGGCAGAGCATAGCGCAATATGGAACGCATGGCGACGCGGCGATCGTGCCCGCCTCAGTCCTGGTGAAGTATCCGGAGAATATTTCGCCCATTGAAGCGGCAGCATCGTTCATGCAATATCTGACTGCCTACTTCGCATTTGTAGAGCTCGCGAACGTTCAGCCTGGCCAAACCATCTTGATCACCGCCGCCTCCAGCAGCACGGGCGTCGCCGCCATCGAGTTGGCTCACTTGCTGGGCGCCAGGGCAATCGCCACGACGCGAACGCAGGCAAAGCGGCAGGCCATCTTAAACGCAGGGGCGGATGAGGTCATTGTCACGGCAGAGGAGAATCTGCCGGAGCGCGTGAAGGAGATGACCGGAGGCAAGGGGGCCGATCTGATTTACGACCCCATCGCCGGCGGCACGCTCCCATTGCTTGCGGAATCCGTTGCCTGGGGCGGCCAGATTATCCTTTACGGATTTTTGGACGATGCGCCAACAGAATTCCCACTGTTCAGCGCGTTCTTCCGAAACTTCCTGCTGCGAACGTATATGATCTACAACTTTACGGGACACGCGGGATTAGGGCTCGCCCGGAATGAGACCGCCTATCGGACAGGAGTAGCATTTGTGGTGAAGGCGCTTGCCGAAGGAGCTCTGAAGCCGGTAATCGCTGCAACATTCCCTCTGAAAGAGATCGTGCAGGCGAATCAATATCTGGAATCGAACCAGCAGCTCGGCAAGATTGTGGTGACTGTGTAAACCGAGCATGCCCTTTAAGGCCCTTTGCCTGGGAGGGTCGCTCGAAGCGCGGGGGTGGGTTAGATTGCCCCCGCCAGCCAATCCCTTAACTCCCCGACACTCCTCAGCAGCGCGTCCGGCGCCATCGCCTCGATCTTCGCGGCGTCGGACGAGTTCGCCCATGCGGCGCCGAGCACTCGCACCCCGACTTCCCGCGCCGCCGTCACGTCCGACGGAGCGTCGCCTACGTACACGGCGTCGGCCGGCGGCATCCCCCACTCTTCCAGCACCTCACGAATGGCCTGCGGCTTAATCGAGCCTTCGGGCGATCCTGATTTGACAATCGTAAAATGGCCGCTGAGCCCCAGATGCCGCAGGGAAATCGCCGCGCTCTGCGCGCCCTTGCCGGTGACAATCGCTACGGGAACGTCCCGAGATTTCAGCCAGTCCAGCATTTCGATCACCCCGGGGAACGGACCGGGGCAAAGGTCGTGGACACGCTCGTATTCTTTGAGATACTCGGCGAGGCATGGCTCCCAGTTATTCGGAAGCGCCTTGCGGATACAGCCCTCTTCGTTGGGGCCGAACATCGCCTCGATCTCATGATCCGAGAGATGACGGTCGGCGTAGATCGCGAAGGCGTGACGAAAGGCGGCGAAGATCACGGGAAAGGTATCGGCGAGCGTTCCATCGAGGTCAAAGATGACGCCGCGCACGGAGGCGATGGTGGTCATGGGCTTACTCCTAATCTTAAAACGATCATACCCTATTGACAAATACTATGCATACATATATAATATACGCATAGTATTTAAAAGCATTGCGGAGGATGATTATGAGCGCGCGATATTGGATTGGAGTAGTTTCCCGGTCTCATGTGGAGCGCGGCGTTGAGGGCGGTTTCGCGCAGCTCTGCCACGGAAAAGCCGCGACGCTGCGGCAAATGAGCGTTGGCGACTGGCTGGTGTATTACTCGCCAAAAACGGACATGGCCGACGGCGCGCCGCTGCAGGCGTTCACCGCCATCGGTCAAGTCGTTGGAGAAGAGACTTACGAGTTCGCTATGAGCCCGGACTTCGTCCCGTTTCGCCGGGACATTGCCTACAAGACTTGCAAAGCCGCGCCGATCCAGCCATTGCTTTCGCAGCTCTCATTCATTCACGACGTCAAACGCTGGGGCTATGCGTTCCGAGCAGGGCGTCTGGAAATGACTCGCGAAGATTTTGAACGGATCGCCCAGGCGATGGAGGTGGATATCGGTGAATGAAAGAGCGCCATTTTCATTTGAAGACGCCGACGACAGTACGGGCTTTCTGCTCTGGCAGGTCACGGCGATCTGGCAGCGCGCCGTCGCGGCGGCGCTGCGGCCGCATGGTCTAACCCAGGTGCAGTACGCGCTGCTCGCAAGCCTGCTCTGGTTGTCCGGACAGGAAGAATGGATCACGCAGACGATGCTGGCGCGGAATACGAAGCTCGACATGATGATGGTGTCGCAGGTGCTGCGCGCGATGGAGGCGCGGGGCTTGATTGAGCGCCATCCCCACCCCACCGACACCCGCGCGAAGGTTCTGAGCCTAACCGAAGCCGGAAAAGAAACAACGCGCAAAGCGATCCCCGACGTGGAGCGAGCCGACGCCGATTACTTTCACGCATTGGGATTGGGGCGCGAGCAGTTCAACGCATCCCTGCTCGCGCTGATCGAACACACAGCAACAAATACAAACGGCACAGAAATGCAAACGGGCGGCGTTTGACAACGCCGCCCATATACAAACAGAAACAATACGCTACATGGCGGGCAACGCACGGGACGAGCGACCGGTCATGGCGTAGGAAAGACGCTCGGTGATATCGACCGCGAGGCCGGCGCTTTCGGTGAGATGATGGGCGGCGGACAATAGATACGACGCGGTGACGCTTTCCGCCGATCCGCGCGCCATCGCGGCGTGCGCGGATGTCCGCAGGTCCGCAAGAGCGTCCTCCGCCTCCAGACCGGCCAGGGTCACACCGGACGCGCCGTCCAGGGCCTGGGTCTCCAGAATGGAGACGACGGAATGCACCATGCCGCGTACGGCGTCGGTCATACTGCGCAGTTCATTAGGCGTCTGGCCGCGGCCACCGGTGGGCAGCTCACAAGTGATGCGGGCGATCTTGCGCGCGTGCTCGCCGATCCGCTGCAAGTCCATGGCGATCGCCACCGAGCCGCTGATGAGGCGCAGATCGCGTCCCACCGGCTGCTGCAAGGCGATGATCTCCAGACAGTGCTTTTCGATTTCAATCTCGCAGACGTCCACGGATTCCGAACCGCGAAGTAAGATCTCCGCCATTTCCGTACTGCCGAGCTCCAGCGACTGAGTCGCCAGGATGAGCATCGTCTCAACGCTCGTCGCCATCTGGGTCAGCGAGTCCGACAGCATCTTCAATTCCTCACAGTAGTGCTTGCGTGTCATCGGCCCGCGTCCCCATCCTTCTCGTGTGATTTCAACACTCATGCCGCCTCCACAATCTCCAGAATGTCCTCGATCTCCGGAATGTCCTCACCGGACGCATCGTCCGTCAGCGGCGCGGCGTCGGTACTGGCGAGAAATCCGGACAGTGCGTCGATCGACTTTTGCGAGACGCCGCAGACCATCGTCTTACCCTGTCGGTTGATCGCAATCAGGCCTGCAAGCCGCATCTCCTTAAGATGATGCGAGACCTTGGCGGTGATTTTTTTCGAACCGCTCACGGCCCGGCAAACATCCCCCACCGTCGGACCGGCGGCCATCCACTTATCTTCGCCGTCTTCCACGGTGACGGGCCAGCACCGGTTACGCAGATACCGGAAAATCCGAACGCGAGTTGGGTCTCCCAGCGTCTTGAACATCAGCGCCAGCTCTTTTGCCGACTCTCCAGGTTTTTCTTTTTTTGCCATTCTATATTCATATTACCACATTTCGCAGATTGTTTGAATGTTTTCTTTAGCGGACTTGTTTTCCAGGAATAAGGCAAGGAACCGAGTGGCGGCTTTGGCAGGTAAAATAAGTGAAAGGACGGCCCTTTTTAGGAACGCAGCGACGCACAATGGGGCCGATGAAGCATAACGTCATGAGGAAACCATTCTCGGCGGAGCCGGCGAGCGATGGGTCGCGGGCCGCGGCGCGTCTTGCCTCGCTTCAGCGGATCGCACTGGCGCTGAGCGCCGTCCACACAGTGGATCAAGTCTCCGAAATCATTATCACCGAAGGTCTGGCGGCGCTGGGGGCCAATGCTGTCTGCGTCTCCCTGTTCGCCGGCGAAGGCGCGGAGCCCATCACCCCCAACGACGGCGAAGAGGCGCTCGGCGGGCGTGATACGGACACTCAAACAAGCCGTTATATGGGCGACGAAGACGTGCGGACAGATCTTCCCTTGATCGTTGAAGGCCACGCTCTAGGGGCTTTGACGGTGAGCTTCCCGCCGGGGGGTATCCTGGCCGAGGAGGATCATGCATTTCTTACCACGGTGGCTCAGCTCTGCGCCCAGGCGCTTGACCGAGCCCTGCTGTATGACGAAGGCCGCCGAGAAGTGGACGAACGCCGGCGTACGGAAAACTCTCTGCGGAGCAGCGAGGAGCGCTTCCGGAATATTTTCGACGCCGCCGCCATGCCGATGGTGCTGGCGACGGTCGATGGCAAGCACGCTCTGGTTAACGAAGCCGCCTGTGAGTTCCTTGGATATCATTGCGAGGAAATTACGGAGATGCATGTCCGAGACCTCGCGCACCCGGACGATTTGCCGCTGCTGCGCACCGCTCTCGCGCGCCTCCTCTCCGGAGAAATCGCGAACGTGAATGTCGAGCATCGGTTTATGCGCAAAGATGGCGGCGTGGTGTGGGGCCACGACATCATCGCGGCAGCTCGGGATGAAGACGGGACGCCGAGATATCTCATCGTCACCATCGCCGATGTTAGCGAGCGCAAGCGTCTGGAGGAGGCTAAGGCCAAGCTGGCGCGCGAAGCCCAGGCGGCTGCGGAGCAGCAGCGCGCCTTTGTGCGCGATGTCCTGGCAAGCGTCACCGATGGGCGATTGCGGCTATGCTTTGACGCGAAAGAGCTGCCGGAAATGCTCGCGCCGCAATCCACAGCGGTGGTCTTGACGAGAGCCGCCGGCCTCGCGGAGCTGCGTCAGGCGGCGGTCGAAGCGGCGAAAGCCCTGGGGGTTACCGACGAGCGGCAAAACGGCCTGATGGCGGCGACCTCCGAGGCCGGGATGAACGCCATCGTGCACGCAGGCGGCGGTGAAGGCCGCGTGTACGCCGATAGCGCTAAGGTCCAGGTGCGTGTGGAGGATCACGGAGCGGGGATTTCGATGGAGAACCTGCCCAAGGCGACTCTGGAAAAAGGATACACCACGGCGGGGACACTCGGCCAAGGGATGAAGATGATCCTGCAAAGCGTCGATCGCATCTATCTGCTTACGGGCGCCGCCGGCACCACCGTCGTCATCGAACAAGACAGAATCGCCACCGCCCCGCTCTCGGATTTTTACGTTTGATTATTTCAAATAGAATCACGACAAGACTGCCGATAATGAAATTCCTACGGAATGAAAAACTTCGGAAAGATTTCTGAGCGCCATGGTATGATAAAATCATTGCGCCTAAGATAGATTGCGTGGTAAGCGTGAGCGAACAAACAACTTCAGAGTCGACAGGAGCGCAGACCGACATCGCCGCGCTCCAGCGGATGCGTGAAAGCGTACGGCGTCAGGGGATATTGATCGCCACACAGCACGAGATCGCGCATGCGGAGCGTGAGCTGGACGCCGTGCTTTCGATTGTCACACGGCGGGCGCAGGAACTGTCGGAGGCGGACGGCGCCGTGGTCGAAATGGCGGACGGCGATGAGATGGTCTATCGATCCGCCAGCGGCAGCGCGGCCCATCAAATCGGGATGCGGCTGAGCCGCCACACCAGCCTCTCCGGGCGCTGCGTCGCGGAAGGGCGCGTTCTCTTGTGCGAGGACAGCGAGACCGACCCACGAGTCAACCGTGAAGCCTGCCGGAAGGTCGGCCTTCGCTCGATGGCCGTCGTGCCGCTTCAGTTCTTGGGCCAAACGATCGGCGTCCTCAAGGTCTACTCCTCCCGACCCAGCGCTTTCGAGCCGCATGTTCTTCCCTTGATTGAAATGATGGTGAGCTTGATCGTCGCGGCGATGAGCGCGGTGTCCGAGGCTGAAGCGCGCAAGGCGCTTTCGATCAGCGAAGCGCGACAGCAAACACTGCTGCGCGATGTCCTCGCCAGCGTCACGGAAGGCAAACTGCGCCTTTGCAGCGCCGCCGAGGAGCTCCCAGAAGCTCTCACCGCATTTGGGGAGCCCGTTTCACTCGCGGAGCGTGTGGGACTGCGTGAGCTGCGAACTCTGACCCAGGAAGCGGCGCGCGCCGCCGGGCATCCCGAAAGCCGCCAAAGCGATATCGCCACCGCCGCAAGCGAAGCGGCCATGAACGCCATGGTCCACGGCGGCGGCGGCATGGCCTGGGTTTTGGTGGGAGAGAACGGAACCGTGCGTGTGCGCGTGGAGGATCACGGCTCGGGGATCGCTATGGAGAACCTACCCAAGGCGACCCTCGCCCGGGGCTTCAGCACCAAAGCGACACTCGGACATGGCCTCAAGATGATGCTTGAAACTAGCGACCGCCTTTATCTCCTGACCGGCCCCGGCGGAACGACCGTCATCATCGAACAGGACGAAAATCCCCCGCTCCCCGCCTGGCTCGCCGACGCATTCGATTAGACTCTCAGGCGCCGTTAGCGATTCGGAGCAACGAAACGGTGATACTCAGCTATTTGGCGTCCTGATTCGCAGACACGGATCGTCAGCACGTTTCCTGCAAGATTGAGGTATGCTTCTCGATTGCTCGTTTTACTGTGGCCGTAACAGACGCTTGAGCTGCTGAGATCGCGCTGCCGGCGGATGACGCCATTTCGAATCGCGATTTGTGAGTAAGCGGGTTTCTGCAGAGGCGTCAAATGCTGAGAGCGATGGAACGCTCCATAGACAGCTCCCTTGTAATTCGTGAGATACGATGAGACGGCCCCATCGCTGTACAGCAAATGCCGGGAGCGCATTGTGTCCAGGTTCACGGAATACAGTTCCACGTAGGTCTTATCACGCATTCCAGTCGCTCCCGCCGAAATTACCATTTCACGCCCCGCCGCCACCAATCGATCTCCATAGGGGTTTTTCGATCCGACATCCCAGCGGATCGAGCGTACGGGACGAACGATAAACTTCGCTCCATGCGTGCGAAAAAGAAGAGCCG
The DNA here is from genome assembly GCF_039929585.1 of Capsulimonas sp. NCBI lineage: Bacteria > Bacillati > Armatimonadota > Armatimonadia > Capsulimonadales > Capsulimonadaceae > Capsulimonas > Capsulimonas sp. The sequence goes on along the minus strand of NZ_JBDSQY010000329.1, from coordinate 11,622 downwards.
CGTTCAGATGCGCCGGAGCGCCGTTCACCGAGGGTTGTGATTTCCAGCCAAGCAAGCAAGATCCATCATCCGTCGTCGCCTGGACCTGCATATGCTTTGGCACCGCCGCCTCCTGGCTTCCGACCTGCAGTGTGTATTCTCCAGAGGCGCTGGAGGAAATACGCAGTATCCCTTCACTGGTCCAGCACGCATCGCTCGTCTGAGGCCATACATGCAGCACGCGCCGATGCGGAAAATCGATCAAAACAAGCATCTCTTTATCGCCCACGAGCACACGGGCTCCAGTCTCGTTCCACCGTGCGTACTCCACACCGCCCATATCGTCCGGCAGCGACATCACCGGCGTCAATGCGGACGTATAGATCTTGTTCCCAAGAATAATAAATGGAAGCGCTTGTTTGGGCGCCCAGGTAATCAGGGTGGCGTTCGCCATGACGGCGGCCCGAGTCAGAGGCGGCGGATGGCCGTGGACCGCGTTTGCAGAGACGCCGCTTACAAAGAACAGAGTGACGAACGCGACGAAACACGGCACGGAGGATAGGAGGCGCATCTAGTCTTCCCTGTCTTTCTACATCGCGTCCATCGCCCATGCGGGCGGCGGAGGAATGCGGTCCTGTTCCAGAACGATGGTCGTGCCGGTGGGACCGGTGAGAAGGTACATGCGGTCCACGGTTTGCAGCATCAGCCAGAAGCCATGGCCGAGACTGCCGGCGGTCGTCCAGCCGCGCTCCAAGGTTGCCTTCGGGAGATTTTCCATCAGGATCCCTGCACCCTCGTCTTCAATCCACACCTGAACTTTGTCCGCCGTATCGCCGAAGACCTTCCCCACCCCGCCGCCTGCGTGCACGATGGCGTTCATGGCCGCCTCCGAAACGGCGGTGATCAAGTTCTGCCAGCGCAGATCGCTGAACTCGATCTCCAGGGCGGCCGATTTCGCGGCGTTCCGGAGCAAACGCATATCACTGGAGGCAACCAGAGGAACCGTTTCCAGCATACGCGGCAGCCGTTCCGGCAGTTCATCCAAACTGTCCAGCAGGCGCAGCTTCCCTTCGGTCACGCTCGCGAGGATTTCCCGCAGAAAAGCGCGCTGGCGCAGTTCTCCCGCCTCAATCTCCCGGCGCAGACGGTTTTCCGCAGCTTCGGCGATCTTGCTGCGACTGATGTCGCGCAGATAAGCCGTAAAGATCGTTTCGCCTTGCACGGCGACCGGAATAATCGCGATCTCGATCGGAAACTCCGCGCCGCCCCGGCGCAAACCGGTCATCTCCAGCCGGCGGCCCACAATTCCGCTAGCTCCCGCCACCAGCGAACTCTGAAAATCCTTCTCGCTCTCGCCATCGCGCGTAGGGATAACGATCAATTCCGGCATGGAACGGCCCAGCACGTCCTCGCGGAGATAACCGAAGGTCTGCTCCGCCGCCGGGTTGAACTCCAGAATCGTGCCCTCTGCATCCATCGTGATGATGCAGTCGATCGCCACATCCAAAATCGCGGCCTTGCGCGTTTCGCTTTGCTTGAGCGCCTGTTCCGTCGCCTTACGATCGGAGATATCCTCAGCGATCCCGTAGACGCCGATTACGGCGCCGTTCACGACCAGCGGGACATTGGTCACATAGATCGCGACACGCACGCCGAGTTTATGGATGATCACGGTCTCGTAGTGCTGCGCCTGGCCCTCGGTCGCAGCGTGGAAGTGCGCCAGCGTACGTTCTAGATCTTCCGGCGCGATCAAGGACGTACAGGATCGCTCCATCAGTTCGTCCGCATCGTATCCGGTCAAATTTTCGCAGGCAGTGTTGGCGCTCAGAAAGCGCCCGCTCAGATCGAGGGAGTAAATGGCGTCGGGGTGATAATCGAACAGGGATTTGAAACGCTGCTGGCTTTCCGCCAGATGAACCTCCGTGCGCCGATGATCGGTCAGATCCAGCGCCATGATGGCGAAGCCAAGCACTTGACCGTCCGGCGCGACATTGGGAACGTAGGAGCCGCGCGTAAAGCGCGTTTGACCATCGGGCCACGTCAATTCCCGCTCGTAGGTACTGGAAGCGCCCGCCAGAGCTTCCTCGATGTTCGGTTTTACCGCCTCAAATACCTGAGGCCCCAAGACTTCGAGCATATGCCGACCGGTCAGTTCGTGGTGCGGCCTGCCGATCCACGTCGTGTAGGCGCGGTTGTTGAACTGATAGCGCATCGCCGAATCGACATATGCGATCAGCACAGGAAGCGCATCGGCGGCAAAACGCAAGGCTGCGGTAGAATCGGAAGACGCATCCGCTCCGACATGAGAGTACTGCGCGATCTCATCGGGTTCATTGCTCAAAGGATACTTCTCTCAGTTCAAATGAAAATCGAAGACGCTCTCCCGCCGGAGGCGAAGGGTAGATTTAGTATTCCCAATTCTGCGGTTTTTGTTCAATGTTTCCGCGCAGCTCTCGCCGGGTATGCCTCTTTGTCGTCCGGCCAACAGCAAAGGAGATTTGAGACATTGGGCTGCCTGCTGCCTCTCGGAAGAAACGGGTGCGTGGGATGCGTTGGATGCGTTATCCCACTTACTATTATACTGCTAGTCCTCGTGATTTTGCCCATGCGCTCTACCTGGATTCGCCATAACCACGCCTCTCAAAAGCCACGGAGCAGCACGTTGACCAAAACGACCTCCCAAATCGACACTGAATCTACTGGAGCCGATTCGCATGTGCATCGAAGTCTTTCTCGGGTCAGACCACCCTCAAGCAACGACGGAATATGATGGCCGATGGCCATCGATACAATTATATGAGCTTAGCGCGGACCACGAAGCCGTACGCACGCATTTTTCAAAACCCTATGTTTATTATTTGAGCGGAGGCTGCTGCTCGTGCGTCTTCCGACGCCAGCCACAATATTTTGACCTATCGAGAGCGCCTACCGATGAGGAGATCGCAAGCATTCAGGACGAAATTAATAATCGTCAAGAGCTCTTTTCACAGCTGCGCAGAACAGTTCAAGCCGCGACCCAATCCGGCACGGCGGAACTGTATAGCTGCTGGTGGAATGCGGCAAATCCCGAGACCGCATCTTACCGTAATGTGCGGCTCAACCATTTTGACGGAGAAAATTTCCCCTTCTGGGAAAGAGAGCTTGTAACCGTCGTTTCAGATTCTAATGACGACTTCCAAGGATCATTCTACAGTCTCAGACAGCAGGTTACTGGCGAGAACGGTGTCTACCTCCATAGCATCATTCACGACGACGCTGGACAATCACTGACAATTCACTTCTCCCACGAACATGAACTGCGTACGATAAATACGACAATCACGTTTGCCAACGTACGAGATTATCTTTCCGAGATGATCGTTTATGAAGAGCCTGAGAATGATGAACAGGATTACCCGGATGACGAAAATTTCGTGAATGTCGATGAAGGCTTGAGTTATGAAGGCTTAGTTGGTATCTACGAAACCGGCATTTCGGCTACCCGCAAATTTCACATCAGCACAAATCTGCAAAAGATCACATTTTGCACTTCTCTCGATCCCATTCTGTCGTTGTAGCAAGAAAAACAGGATCATCCCCCTGGGATGATCCTGTTTTTTATTGCTGTATTTGATCGAACGATTATCGATGCTGGCGATCGTGCTTCTGGTGATAGATGGTCTCACTGACGTGATTTTCTTTGCGCTGAAGACGCGCCCGCTCCCGCGTGGTAAGCCGGCCGCCGGAAAGGCGCGCGTGGTATTCCTGACGTCGAAGGTTCGCTTCGCGCCGTTCGAGCTGCGCGGCTTCGCGCGGGGTGAGACTGCCGTGCCGCACGCCCTGATAGATCCGGTGGTTCTGCTGATGCTCGCGCCCGTTGATGCTGTGGTGATGCGTCGGGGCGGCTTGCGCGGCGACTGGGGCCATCATCGTCCCGAGCAGCGCGGCGGGAATGAGAAACTTTGCAAAGGTCGTATTCATGGTCTTGCTCCTGTCTGAATTACACTTTCATCGGCGTTTGGCGGAAGACGCTAGGTCGTAACGGCTTCGGCAAGACGCCGACACCCTTAGTGACGCAGGGCGGCCCGGGATTGTTCCGCTTCACAAGTTGTTTTAGGGTACATTGATGGACAACGCCGGGGCTTTGAGTTGAAGGAAACCCAATGTTTATCGATCCGACCGCCACGGTCATTCTGTATTTTGTTCTCGCTGTCGTTTGGGTTGTGCAGTTCGCCCAGCTGATGATGTTTGAAGACGATTCATTTCGAGGCCACTGGGATAAGCTCATATGGGTCGCCGTCTTTATCCTCGTTTTCCCGGTCGCTCCGTTTGCATTTCTGATTTGGAAAAAGGCTTATCAGGAGCATCTCGATGCGGCTAAATATGAAAGCGAGCGGAATAATATCGAGATGAAGTAAAAGCATTTGATTCTGTCTTACGATCTATGTAAACGAGTACAATTGGCTAGTTTTTTCGCGAATACATACACAAAAATCCACCATCCCCCCTGATCCATCTCAAAGATATCCCAGATAAATTGTGAGGCCGCAATATCGACACGATCGATTCAGACGGTATAATGCCGCTGACGCTTTCCCGGCGTCATCCAAAGCGATCTCACAAGAAATATAAAAAATATGGCGCTCGAATGGTTCACAACACAAGCCCCTCAGCAGCAGAAATCTGATTATAAAATCGCAAAATCCACGATTGTCATCACCGAATCGGGCCTCAATAAGCTCCCGAGCGGAGCAGCTCTCGTCAAGCTCGGGTATGATGCCGAGCGCAATGTGATTGCGATCGCCCCCGCCGAACCCGGCGATAAGACCACGTTCAAACTTGCGCGACGTGGACGCGGAGCGCAGCATCAGATCACGGCGAAGAAGCTTTTTGAGCGGTTTACGATCGCTCCGTTTGCGAAATCCATCGACGGTAACTTCGAAGTCGAGGGCGATGTGATCTTCGCTTCTCTGATGGGCGGCGACGCGCCGGTCCGACGACGACGACGCAAAAACGCCGCCTCAGAAACCAAATAATCGGATAGATTGCGCGCCGTCACAGGGCGAGACAATTCGATTCTGTGACGGCGCCATCGACAACACCTCTCCTCCATACTCTCATTTATACCGGAAATATTGCGGATCAAAATTAAATATAAGCACAGATATTTGCAAAATAATCTCAATTTGAACCATGACGTTTTTATTGTTGGGTATAATGCCCAATGGCGCTTTCTCAAGTGAATAAAAAATAAGGATGTAAAAAAATATGGCCCTCGAATGGTTCTCACCTCAAACACCCCAGCGACAGCAATTCGACTATAAGATTGTCAAGTCAAGTATCGTCATTACGGAATCGGGGATCTTTAAGATTTCAGATGGCGTAGCGCAGGTTAAGCTGGGATACGACTCGGAGAAAAATGTGATCGGGATTGCTCCCGCCGACGCCGGCGACAAGACGGCGTTTAAACTCGCGCGCCGAGGACGCGGGATTCAGCATCAAGTCTCCGCAAAAAAACTCTTTGAGCGATTTGGACTTTCGCCGCTCACGGAAGCAATCGAGGGGAACTTTGAAGAAGCAGACGGCGTGCTCTTTGCCTCGCTGGCAGGCGGAGAGGCGACGAAGCCCCGCCGCCGACGCCGCACTAAAGCCGAAATGGCCGCCGCATCTGCGGAATAAGTTCGAGATATTTCCTCGGCAATCACACTCAAATTCCGCCGATAGGGCGTAATGAGAAACGACCGCTCCATTCTTTAAAAGATACGGAGCGGTCGTTTCTTTGGTGGGCGTAACGGATACTTATGGCGCGAGATGTCCCAGGGCGGTGTTTAGTCGTGCTCGCGCAACGATCAGCTCAGCCTTCGCCTGCGCTTCCGTACTTTTGGCGCGCGTCAGCGCCGAAAGCGAATCGAGCCGTTCCGCCGCCACGGATTTTCCCGCGTTGTAACGCATTGCCGCAAGCTCATACCCCTGCTGCGCGGCGGTCACTCCAGTCGCCGTCGCCGCCACACGCGCCGTGGCCGTCTGGAGCGCCAGCCATGCGAACGCCGCTTCCTTATCCACTTGCTGTCGAATGCTGAGAACATCCGCCTGCGCGGCGTCTACACGGGCCTTTGCCCCGTCCACCTCAGCGCGCCGCTGCCCACCGTCCATGAGCGGCAAGCTTACGGATAAGCCGATGGTGTAGCCGGTCCGTCCCCCTCCCTGCATCGCCATCGCGTCCCCCATCGCCACGGCGTACACTTGCGGCGAATATGCGCCTTTCGCCGACGCCACCGCCGCCTGCGCCGCTTCGAATTGCCGCAGTGCGGACGCAATTTCCGGACGCTGATCTTCCGCCTTGTGGATCGCTTCCTGCTGAGTGAGCGACGCATCGGGCGGCGCCGCCAGCAAAGCGTCGAGCGTGTCGGACAGTTCGATTTGCTGATCCTGCGACATGGCGAGCGCTGCTTTGAGGTTCACTTTCGCAATTTGCTCGTCATTCTGACCCGACAGCAGCATTTGGCGCGCATCGGCCTCCTCGGCCTGCTCACGCAGCAGATCCACCGGCGCCGAGCGCCCCGCCGTCACGCGCTCGCCCGTGATCCGCACCTGTTCTTCCTCCGCATCCAGGCGCGCCTGCGCGGAGGATACCAGTTCATGGGACAGAAGAACTGTGGTATAGGCTTCCGTAACGTTCTGATGGATAGTCAACTGGGTCGCCTGGGTCATCAAAGAAGCCGCGTCCGCCTGGCGCTGAGCGAAGTCGATTGTCCCACGGATCTTACCGCCCGTCGAGATCGGAACCATCAGCGTCAGGTTCTGATCGGCGAAGCCGCGCGGCGGAACCGCGAACAGATTCTGAGGCGTCACTCCGGGAGCAGAGGATAAGATATTGCTGGAGTCGCCAAGCGCTCCGTAGGCCGTCGCGGACAGCGTCGGTTTCTGCTGCGCCTGCGCGCCCCGCGCCGCAGCGGCGGCGATGGCGGCGTCGGCTCGCTGGCGCAGGGCAATGGGGCTATTCTTATTCGCAAGCGCCACGGCCTGAGCCAGGGAAAGTGTGAGGGCAGGCGCGGCGATGACGGGATCGGCGGCGCTCGCCGCCACGGAGCCGCCGAGGAAAAGCGCTGCGAGCAGAGCCGCGCCAAAGTATCGATGGGAAGTGTCAATCATCGTTTAAGCCTTCGGTTTATCCTATTCGCTGACGGAAATGGCGTTCGTCTCTTCGAGCGTGGCGCCCAGACGCCCATGACGTTTCCAGGGCGCCCATTTCTCCAAATCGTCGACTAGGGCGTGCATCACGGGGATCACGAGCAAAGAAAGCAGCGTTCCCACGGTCAGCCAGGCCACAATCACCGTGCCGAGCGGCTGGTAGGCGTCCATCCCCGTGCGCGGCGCCAGCGCTACAGGGAGCATCGTGATGATCGTGATCAGCGAGGTCATCAAGATAGGACGCAATCGATCGCGGCAGGCCAAAGCAATGGCTTCGTCACGCGGAAAATCGGGGCATTCGCGCCGCCGGCGCATGATCTGATCGATCATCAGAATGGCCGTGGTGATGTCCATGCCGGTGAGCACGATGATCGCCATGATCGAGACGCTGGAGAACGCCTGGTGCGCCAGCCACAGCCCGAAGAACACCCCCGACAGCTCCAGCGGGATCGAGAGCACCATTTGCAGAGGGGAGAGCAGGCCGCCAAATTGCGCGACCAGCACCAGAAAGATCAGTAAGACGGCGATCTCCAGACCGCGCAGCAGACGCGCGAAGCTGTCCATCATCTGCGTCATATCTCCGCGCATCTCCATGGAATACCCAGGAGGAAAGTTGAGCTTTGCCGACGCCTTGCCGATGATCGCCATCGCGAGGTCCATCGACGGCGGCCCGCCCTTGCGATAGTACGCCAGCACGGACACAGTGCGGCGCAGCCCATCGTGCTCGATGATCGTCGGCGCAAGCTGCGGCGCCGCCGTCGCCAGCGTTTTGAGCGGAACCTGAACGCCGTCTTTTCCCGTGATCGGCATTTGCATAAGATCGTAAACGGAACGGCGCTGATCTCCCTGATAGCGGATATTGATCGTGTCCTGGCGGACATTCGGCAGGCGATAGAACTCATTGGCCAGCGCGCCGCCCATGGCGTAGTACGCCTGATCCGCGACATCGGCGGGGGTGAGCCCAACCTCCGCCGCACGCCGCGCATCGACGTTCAGCACATACGAAGGCTTCTCCATGGCCCAGGAGGTAGAGACCTGGATTGCGCCCGGCGTCTGACGCGCGATATCCGCGACCTGGCCGGCAAGCTTCGACAGAACATTGAGGTCCTGCCCAGAGACCAGCACCGTGACGGGCGCCTCCGAGGACGCCATGACATCGCTGCCCATCTCCTTGATCTGAAGGCGCCGAATGTTGGGGATCGTGCGCAGGGCTTCTTTTTGAACCTCGTCAATCACCTGCCAAACCGTGCGATGGCGCTCGTCCTTGTCGGATAGCGTGATCATCATTGTGGCGGTGTTGATCTGGTTCATGGCGTAACCCGTGAAGTAAGTTCCGCCTGGCTCCTCGCCGATCTCGGTGGAGACCTTTTGGATCTCCGGATGCTTCAAAATGATCTTCTCTAGGGCCGCCGTCGCGGACTGTGTCTGCGCGTAGCTCGCTCCTGGCTGCATCTCCAGCACGCCATAGGCTTGACCAACATCGGCGAGCGGCATCATCTCCGATCCGATAAAGTTGTAGAATCCGAAGCCCAGGACGATCGTGCAGAGCGCGGCGGCGATCACGGCGAACTTATTGCGCAGCAGCGTGCGGACCAGACGCTCGTAGCGGCTGTCCTGGCGTTCCAGCCAGCGCTGGACAGGCGCAAGCACATGCCGCTGAAACGCGCCGCGCCGCTGGGACACGTCTTCGTGTCTGAGCAGTCTTGACGACAGCACGGCGGTCAGCGTCAGCGAGACTAAAAACGAGGCGATCAGGCCAAAGATAATGGGATAGGCCAATCCCACAAACATCAGCTGCGTGATGCCGCCGCAGAACACAAGCGGCAGCAGGGCCAGCACCAGCATGATCGTGGACGCCGCGACCGCGACGCGTACCTCCGTGATGCCGTCCACCGTCGCCTGGATCGGCTTCTTGCCCATCGCCAGATGCCGTTCGACGGCATGAATATCGATGACCGAATCGTCCACCAATCGTCCGATGGAAATCAAGAGCCCGATCAGCGTGGAAGAGTTCAGGCTGAACCCGAAGGGGACCATGAGCAGGATCGCCATCGCCATACTCACGGGGATAGTGATCACGGAGATCATCGTGCCGCGCCAATTGCCGAGAAAGAACATCACGGCGAGGCCGCAGAGGAGAATGGCGACGGCCAGTTCTTCAGCAGTGTTCTGGAACAGGATATTGACGAAGTGCGAGTTATCATAGGCCACGCGAAAGTGCAGACCGGGGTGATCCTCCGCGAGCTGATCGAGCTGTTTCTGGACCGCCTGAACGACGGGCGGCGACCCAGACGCAGGGTTTTGGATGACGGCCATCTCCACGGATTCATTGCCAAGGCCTTCGATGGTTTTGCGCTGTCCATCGACGAAGTGGTATCCGCTGCGCTGCTCGCGGATGTCGTCCTTCACAAGCGCAACATCCCGCAGATACACGACCTGACCGTTCTTGGAGCCCAGCGGGTACTGCGCCACAACGCCGGCGCTCTGCGCGAGATCAGCGACCCGGATAATACTCTCGCCGCCCCCCGCCGTAATCACGCCCGCAGGCTTCGCCACGCTGTTTTTGTCGATGGCGTCGCGCACGTCCATGATGGAGTAGCCGTAGGCGACGAGCTTGTCGCGGTTGATCTCCACACGCAATTGCCGCTTTTGACCGCCGTAGACCTCAACGGACTGCACGTCCCCCACCTGCTTGATCGATCGCACGCCCTCATTTTCGGCGAATTGCCGAAGCGACATCGGCGTCCAGCCCTTGTCGGCGTCCCCCGTCACGCTCACGGACAAAATGGGTATGTTCAGCGGATCGATCGGCAGCACCCACGACGGTTTGAGATTGGCGCCTGTCTGCGGCAGGTCCGCCTGGACCGCATTCATCAGCGACTGCACATCCGTGACCGCCTTCTGCATGTTCGTCCCATAGGGGAATTCCAGAGAAACGATGCTGAGACCATCCTGAGAAGTCGAACGGATGTAGCGCGCGCCGCGAATGTCGGTCATGCGTTCTTCGATCGGCTTGGAGAGATATGTCTCCATCTCCTGCGCCGAAAGCCCCGGCATCATGGTGACGATCCCGACCATCGGGCTTTCAACATACGGCATCATGCGGCGAGGCATTACGCCGCCGAAGATCGCCACCAGAGCCAGCGCCACGACCGCCACATAGAATGAGACCACGACCCATGGATGCTGGATGCTCCACGCCGAGACGTTAAAGCCGCCGCCCTTCGGATCGCCAGACCTTGCTTTCTTCACGATCCTCATTGGGCGCTTCCCTTCACGGGCGTCAGCTTGCCGCCGTCCATGGGATCGATGAAGTTATTCTTCTTTGCGTCCGCCTCGGAGTAAGTCATGCCGCATTTCTCGCAGCGATACACGGTGAGGCCCGCGTTGGCGGAAGCGGCGTCAGGCAGCGATTTCGGTCCATTCTCCGCCCACTCGGTCACTACGATTCGCGCGCCTTCCGTGAGACCCGCCATTCCATGATCGATCACTTTATCCGTTGACGTGAGTTCGTCGGAAGTGACTTCCGAGGAAACTCCATCCGACGCGCCGATTTGAACGATGACCCTGTGGGCGATCGCTCCGCCATTGGACGCCGGCGTATTGGAGGATTGGATTGGCGTAAGCTTACCGCCGTCCATCGGATCTTTATAATGGTATTTCGCGGCCTGCTCCGCCGAATAATGCATATGGCAGATCGCGCACTCGTACTCTGTTTTATGGGATGCGCCCACGCCTTTGGCGATCCATACATACGATTGGCCGCCCTGAGAGACGAGGGATGAGGCGGGAACCAGCAAATGGGACGCTCCCGTGTGCTTCGTGATGTGCATAGTCACAAACGCGCCCGGCTGCAATTGACGTGCGGGGTTTGCCACAACAGCCTCGATCACGGCGGTTCGCGTGCTCGTATTCGCGGAGGGAAACACCGAGGAAACGTTCGCCGGAATCGGATTACCGCCGTTCTGCATGGCGATCTCCACGGCGGTTCCCACATGGATTCCCGTCAGATCGGATGCGGCGACATTCGCCTGCACGCGCACACGATCGATGTCGGCGACCTTCAAAATTACCGTCCCTGGCTGCACCAGCGTTCCCGGCGCGACGGGACGCGCCGTTACGACGCCGCTGAACGGGGCCGTGATGCGGGTGTAGCCCTGAACCACGGCGGCTTCGCGGACCGCCGCCTGTGTCTGTGACTCGCCAGCCTGCGCCTGGGCCGCCTGCGCCTCCGCGACGACGAGATCGGCCTGAGCCATGTCCTCGGAAGCCTGCGCGGCGTCCACCTGCCGTTTCGCCACAAGCACCTTTGCCTGGGCCGCCCGCGCCATTGCTTTTGCCTGATTGACCTTCGCCTGAGATTGGGTGAGCGCCGCAAACGCCGCCTGCGCCTGCGCCAATTCGCTCTGATATTCCTGCCGCGAAACCGCGCCCGCGTCGGCGAGCTGCTTCTCGCGCGCAATCTCCGTCTTC
>NZ_JBDSQY010000328.1:0-17881 GCF_039929585.1 Capsulimonas sp. | reverse complement strand
GACCTGATTTCGGAGATTGGCATTTTCCGGTCCCCCAGAATTGGGGCGGAGGGGCCACTCTTAGTCCCCGCAGAATTGGGGGTGAGGGCCTCTCTCCTAAAAGAACCCACACGTCGGCGCGCCTTCGGTCGGGGCGGCTTGCTCGCCGGCGCCGGTTGTGGTGAACACTTCCAGGCGCACGCCGTCCGGGTCTTCGAAGAAGATCCCGCCCGACTGGGCGCCTTCGACGTGTGGCACGACGCCTTCATAAGCGAACGCCGCGCCGGCGGCGCGGGCTTTGGATTCGATGGCGCGGACGGCGTCGATGTCCGGAACCAGGAACGAAAGGTGATGCAGGCCCGGCGACGATTTGGAGAAGCGCCCTTCGCTCTGCCGCCAGAGCGTCAGCACCAGCGTTTCCCCTTCGGCGAGAAAGGCGTACTCGCGGCCGTTCTCGGTCGACTTTTTGATCGTCTCAAAGCCGAAGACGCTCTCGTAGAACGCCTGGGCGCGGGCCAGGTCGGTTACGTTGACGCCAACGTGGCCGGTCTGAATTCGTGGCTGTATCGCAGTGGTCATGGTCATGTCTCCCTGGTGAGTTTAGTTTCGGTAGCGGCGGTCGGATTCGGAAATCAAAGTGTCGTTGATGCTGGCGTCGCGGCGGCGCATCAGGCCGTCGTCGTCAAATTCCCAGTGCTCGTTGCCGTGGCTGCGATACCATTGGTTCTCGGCGTTGCGCCATTCGTACTCAAAGCGCACGGAAATACGATTGCCGTGGAAGGCCCAGAGCTCCTTCATCAGACGGTAATCCAGCTCCTTGGCCCATTTGGCCGTGAGAAACGCCTTGATGGCGTCTCGGCCCTGCAGAAAGATGTCGCGATTGCGCCACTGAGAATCTTCCGTGTAGGCGAGCGCCACGCGCTCCGGATCGCGGCTGTTCCAGGCGTCCTGCGCCGCTTGAACCTTCGCCCGCGCGGTCTCCTCCGTGAAGGGAGGACGAATCGCCGATATCATCGTCTTTGCTCCTATGTGAGATTATAACCATTAAAAATATTATTGATGGTTATATACGCATTATAGACCGGGAATGATCACTTGTCAAGTGGTGTTTTAACGGTTAGAGGTTATAATGGAGATAAGAGGACTACCGATGGAGACGACGGAAGCGACGAGCCGGTTTTTGTTTTTGGGCAACGCGCTGTGTCTGGACTTCGTGAACACGGAGCGGATGCGTGACGGCGAGCGTGTGGACCTGATCGAAGATGCGGACGATTTGTGGGCGTGGATTGTGGAAGCGGGAGCGATGACGCCCGAGGCTGCTGAGGACGCCGCGATCCAGGTGACGCCTCAGCAGGCGCTGGCGGAGGCCCGGGAGCTTCGCGTCGCCGTGCGCGGCATGGTTGAGGCCATTGTGTGCGGCGAGCCTGTCTCCAAAGAGGCCGTTGCCGTGGTCAACGCGCATCTGATCCGGCGGCGTGGTTATTCGCAGCTGACTTTGAGTGACGACGGGATAGGGCGGGAGTTTCGCGCGGAGTACATCGGCGGGCAGGATTTTCTGTACGCCGTCGCGGAATCGGCGGCGGAAATACTAGCGAATGGCGATTGGGGATTGATCCGTAAGTGCGAAAGCGCACGCTGTATTCTGTTCTTTTATGACACCACGAAGAACCATGGACGGCGCTGGTGCAGCATGGAAGGCTGCGGGAATCGCCATAAGGCCGCCGAGCATTATCGGCGGCGGCGAGCCAAAAATGCGCCGTATGAAACTTTGGGCGCCGAAAAGCCGTTATAATGAAGGAATACGTTTTTTTGCGTCTCTCAACCGGATGGAACGCAGTTCTGTTATAATAGAAGCGAGCAGGCCGCGCCCACCGCAGGAAACGGCGCGGACTTGCGCGAATATGTCATGATCTACGATGGCGGCGAACGCTAAGGCGCTCGCGTGGAGAAGAGGTTCAGGGTTGCTCGAAACAGAAACGGCGTCGACGCGGATCGCCGATAAGGCGCGGCTGATTGCGGACTCGATTGAAACTGCGGTGATCGGGAAGCGGGAGATCGTGGAGCTGGCGCTGACCGCGATCCTGGTCGAAGGACATGTGCTGATCGAGGATATCCCGGGTGTCGGCAAGACGACCTTGGCGAAGTCGCTGGCGAAGTCCCTGGGCTGCGTCTTCAAACGCATTCAGTTCACGCCCGACCTGCTGCCAGCGGATATCACGGGGACCGGCGTCTTCAATCAAAAGGACAGCCAGTTCGAATTTCGCGAGGGGCCGGTCTTTGCGAATATCGTGCTCGCCGACGAGATCAATCGCGCTTCGCCCAAGACCCAATCTTCGCTGCTGGAATGCATGGAAGAGGGGCAGGTGACGAGCGATGGCATCACGTATGAGCTGCCGCATCCGTTCTTCGTCATCGCCACTCAGAATCATATCGAAGCGCATGGAACCTACCCATTGCCCGAAGCGCAGATGGACCGCTTCTTGATGCGCATCTCTATTGGCTATCCCGGGCGCGACGAGGAAGTTCGTATCCTGTCGCGTCCGTCGCAAGGCAGTCCCGTCGACCGTGTGGAGCCGGTGATCACGCGCGATGAGCTGATCGCGCTGCAGGCGGAGGTCGCGGACGTTTACGTCGATCCCTCCCTGCGCGATTATGTTGTCGACATCGTGGCCGCCACGCGCACCCATCCCATGGCGCAGTTCGGCGCCAGCCCGCGCGGTTCTCTCTTCTTGCTGCACGCCGCGCAGGCGTATGCCGGTCTCAAGGGACGCACCTACGTACTGCCCGACGATGTCAAGCGGCTCGCCAAGCCCGTACTGGCTCATCGGATCATTCTGCGGCCCGAAGCGCGCGCCAAGGGGACCACGGCGGAGATGCTGGTCGGCGAGATCCTGAGCCAGATCCCCGTGCCGGTCACTATGTAGTAAGACGCCGCGCTTGCGGCGACTGTTATTTCCTCAGCTCCGGGATCTTTGATCCCGGAGCGTCCCATGCGACAAAGACGCGCCCGCCATTATGTCCACCAGCAATCGCTTTCTGAAAAAACTGGCGCTCAACGTCGCCGGCGTATTCACCGTCATCGTCGCCATCTTGTTCAAATCGGAACAGATGTACCTGATGGCCGGCGTCATGCTGCTCATTCCCCATGTGATCGATGTTCTCGGCCGCTATCTCGTGCGGGGGCTGACGTGTGAGCGCGAGGTTCCGTTCGAATGCGCCGAGGGAGACCGTGTGACGGTGGTTATCCAGGTCGGGAATACGGGGCGTCTGCCCAAGTTCTTTCTGCGCGCCATTGACAAGCTCCCCACCGCCCTCACAATGGCGGGCAGCGATTCGCCGATGATCCTCCAGCTGAATTCCGGCGAGCGGCGCACCGTCAGCTACAAACTCGATCTGACGCTGCGCGGCGTCTATGAGATCGGGCCGACCGTGGTGACAAGCACCGACCCGTTCGGCTTCAGCACGTTTCAGCAGACTGTGGGAACGACACAGGAACTGATGGTGCTGCCGACGCCGATTCCCACCAGCCGCCTCTTTCTCGACGGCGCCGCCGCAGGGCAGCGCGGCGATGAAGGCGGGACGCAGCGCGGCGGCGGCATGGATTTTCACGGCGTGCGTGAATACCGGCAAGGGGACGATTTGCGGCGCGTGCACTGGCGGACCACGGCGCGCACCGGCGAGCTGGCGGTGACTGAGTATACGCAGGGCTCATCGCTTCAGGTGCTGCTGGCCCTGGATCTAGCGCGCGCTTCTTACGACGATACGGGCTCCGGCGCGGAAAGCGCGCTGGAGTACGGCGTGAAGCTGGCGGCGACGGTGGCGGACAACCTGGCGCGCCACGGGCACCGGGCGATCCTTTTGACGCCCGACACCTTGGAAATGGCCCAGGCGCCCAGCAACAGCGCCCGTGAGATGCCCGCGCTGCTGGAGGCTTTGGCGCGTGCTCAGGCGGTCCACGAGCTTTCGCTCGCCGATATGCTGGAACGGTTTCGGCCGCTGGCGCCGGCGGGAATGACGCTGGTGACGATTACTCCCGTGGCGGACGGAGCGCTGGTGCAGGCGATCCGCCATTACGGGGCGCAGGGCGTCCGCGCTTTCGGCTTTCATCTGGACGGTCCCAGTTTCCATCCCGCCGCGCATTTGAACTCCGAACGGAGCGGGGGCGTGGTCCGTATCCCTGGCGTTGTTTGGCGAACCGTGGGCAAAGGCGACGATCTCGCGGCTTCCATTGAAGGATTGGCATATGGCTACCAGTAACCCTCCGCGCCCGGAAACGGTGGAGGAAGCGTCTCCCAGCTTGCCCCTCTACGCTGCCGGCCTCTTGGCGACGATCTGCGGACTTCAGTGCGTGAACGTGACCGTGGAAGACTCCAGTCTGACCGTGACGACTCTGTTGCTCACCGTGATCGGATACTTCTTCTCTTACGGCTGCCGCTGGCTGCGCGTGGCCCCGATGGTCATCAAGGTGCTTGGCGGCGCGCTGATCGCTTATTTCGTTTACGGCGCCGTGACGGGCGTTCTGGATCTCGACGCTCTTTCCCCTTCGGCCGGCGGTCAGCGGGATTTGAGGCTCGCCACGCTGCTGGCATGGGGGCTGGTGCTCTGGTCATGGATGCTGATCAGCGACGTGATGCTGCTGTTTTCCGGAGTGATCTCAGTCGCCATCGTCGGGCTAGTCAGCTCCACCAACTCTCAGTCCACGGAGATTCTTGTCTATTTCTCGCTGCTGATCTTCGCGATGCTGTTTCTTCTCATCCACCAGTTCTATCTGCAGAACCGTGGCCTCGCCTCGGCGCAGGAGAGCCGCCGCGATCCGCTTCGGATGATTGCGACGCAGGCGAGCCTGGCGGCGGCCTGTGTGCTGGTGGTGTTCTTTTTGAGTTCGCTGTTCATCGTTCCCGTGCAGATGGTGACCGGCAATATGTCTCTCGCCTCCGCGATCCGGGGACTGGCGAGCTTGAACCCGGGAAACCCGGCGACTCCGGGCTCCACGATCAATATTTCGGACAACGGCGACTTGCAGATCGGTATGGGGACGGGTTGGAGCGCAAGCACGGAGGTGGTGGCGCATGTGGTTCCCAGCGACCGGCAGCCGCATTACTGGCGCGGCCGCACCTACGATACTTATGATGGCCGGGGCTGGGCTAGCTCGACCCAGGACCAGCAGTTTGCGCTGAACCTGGCGTCGCCTTCGGATCAGTCCCAGTCGGAGCGTTTCATCGTTCCTGGCGCACGGGGCGAGGGCGAAGTCGATCCTGAGCCAAGGCCCCGGCTGGTGACGCTGGTGTCGGTTCAAGGCGTGACACAGAACTTGCTCGCCGCCAGTGAACCCGTGCAGATTGGGGCGCGGGCGGGCGAGATCGAGGAACTGGACTCCTCGCCGGACCGCTCCATCACGCTGGGAAACCGCAACTATAGCCATTTTCGCTACGCCGTCGCCAGCGTGCTCACTCCCGACCCAATGGAGCCGCACGTTCAGACTGCGCTGCGCCGCGCCGAGAACGCGCCGATCCCTCCCGCAGTGCGCGCCCGGTATCTCACCGGTCTGTCGAACGGACTGACGATGCCGGAGGATGTGGCCTATTTTCAGCAGCTTGTCGACCGGATCGTCGCGGACATGCCGCCCGTCCGCCGGACCCGAATCGACAAGGCGCTCGCGATCCGCAACTTTATCGCTAACCGCGCGGTGTATTCGCTTTCCACTCCTGCGATCCCGCAAGATTCCGAGCATGTGCGTAACTTTCTCGACACCAATCGGGAAGGCTATTGCGATATGTTTGCGTCGTCCATGGCGGTCCTTTGCCGCGTCGCCGGCCTCCCTTCACGTGTCGCCACCGGATTTGCTCCCGGAGAGGCGAAGGCCGACGGTTTCGATCTGCGGGCGATGGACAAGCACGCCTGGGTGGAAGTGTACTTCCCGAAGTACGGCTGGCTGACGTTCGATCCAACGGTCGGCACCCGGACCGACGGCAGCGTGCCGAGCGCGTCCGGCGGCGCCAAACCGGGCCTTGCCGGCTGGTTCCGATCCCTGCTGCACGTCGGTCCCATGGTGCTGCTGCTGGGCGGCGCCATCGCGTCGATCATTTTCTACGTGCTCAAAATCGAATGGTTTGACCGCATTCGCGGCCGTCGCCGCTCTCGTCCCACAGCAAGCCGCGAAGAGCGCGCGCAGACGGAGATTGGCGTCGCCTACCAGCAGGCGTCTCGCGCCGTCGCCCGCCTCGGCCTTCCGCGCGATCCAGGCGAAACCCCGGCCGAATACGCCGACCGCGCCCGCCCGTTCCTTCAAGACACCGCGCATCGCCTTGGCCTCGAACTCAGCGCCGAAACCTTCGACGAGATCACCCAGCGCTTCATCCTCGCCAAATACGCCCGCGTGGTCGGCGAGCCCATTGACGCCGGCGAGTTCCTCCGCGCCGCCCGCCGCGCCCGCTGGTTATCGAAGTTTCGATTTGGTCGTGGATGAGCTATTTTCCCGCTCACTCGGCGTCGCGGCAGGCGCGGTCAACAAGTTTTAGCAAGGAAGGCAGCCTGTAGTCGCCGTGCATGGACGCGATATGCCGGGCGGCGTCAGCCAGGTCGATCCCGACCGCTGTGATTTGGAGTGGACGCGCCGCTTTCCCGCGCCTTACCTCGATAGAGGGAGCATCGCGAAATGCGGTCTTGGCGACGCCAATGACCGGAATCCTCTTGTCCAGCGCATCGTAGAGATGCGCCCCTAAACCTGCCTTGTTGTCGCCGAGCCAGACATAACCATCGACGATCACAAATGTCAAACGATCTGCTATGGCGTCGAGGACAGTGAGCAGGCAGGGGAGTTCACGTTTGTAGAATTGACCGGACACATAAGGCTCGACGCTGTCGATGCGGACCGTTGTCACTCCCGTAGGGATGGCGGCCGTCCAATCGTCAAACGTAACACAGGCGGCAATAGCGTGATCTGACCGATAGTCAACATCGACACAAGCGATCATAACTTACCTCAAATTCTCAAATATGGCAGGCGTCATTCAGGCTAGGACTCAGGGGAAATAGGTCTCTAATTTACCAAATTCCGCGCCTCTCCCGCCACATACGCTTCCAGATTCCCAATCAGCTGTTCCGCCATCGTTTCGAGCGACTCCCAGCTGGCCCAGGCGATGTGCGGCGTGACGATCAGGTTCGGGAGGTTCAGTTCCAGCAGAGGATTGCCGTTGACCGGCGGCTCCTGGGTCAGCACATCCACGCCGGCGCCGCCGAGCTGTCCCGCTGCGAGCGCGGCCGCGAGCGCGGCTTCGTCCACGATGCCGCCACGGGCGCAGTTGATCAGAATGGAATCGGGGCGGATCAAGGCGAGTTCTGGCGCGCCGATCATGCCTCGGGTTTCGTCGTTCAATGGGCAGAGCACACTGATCACATTGCTGTTCTTCAGAACGTCGTCAAACGATACACGTCCTTCTCGGACGTGTTCCGCTCCTTTGCGCTCCGCGATCAGCACTCTCATGCCGAAGGCGCGCCCGATCGCTTCGACGTTACGAGCGAGCGCCCCGTAGCCGATCAGGCCCAGCACCCCGCCGAATAGCGCGTGGGGCAGCGGCTCCATCAGCAGACCATAAGTGGCCGAGCGTCCCCACGCTCCTTCCCGGACCGCCTGACGGTAAGCCGGCAGCTGCCGACTTAGCGCCAGGATCAGGGCAAAGACATGCTCGGGAATGGACACCGCCCATTCCTGGACATTACACACGGCGACGCCGCGCGCGCGGCACGCCGCCACATCCACGTGATCGTATCCCGTGGCGCTGACCGCGACAAAGCGCAGGGTGGGGATGGCGTCGAGCGTGGCCCCAGTGATCGGAACTCGGTTCGTGATCGCGATCGTCGCTCCCTGAAGACGCTCCAGGATCTGATCCGCCGCCGTATGGGGATACTCACGCCATTCATGCGCAAAATTCGGCTCGCGCAGCGCGATGCGTATCGCGTTTCGGTCTAGAAATACGATCTTTTCCATTTCACCTATTCTCCATCTTTGTCGCTGTCGTTGTGAACGGAAACGTCGGGGATCTCCTCAGCCTGCGCCCAGAGCGCCTCAAACGCAAGGCCGAGCATCTGCGTTAGTCCCGCGTTCGTCACGGCAATCGCGGTAAATCGCGGCGCTTCACCCGGCGAATCCTGCAGCGACAGCAGCGCGATCCCGCCGTCATGCAGCTGCAGCTTCACCGGGACTTCGTCGACGCACCGCGCCTGCTGTCCCCATTCGACGCATTGTCGAATCAGCTCGCGCGACTCCGGATCGGCGAGCATTTGCTTCTCATAGATCGCCCGGTAACGGACACCGCGCCGCAGTGGCCCTTCCACCAGGCGTTTGTTATCGGCGTCGCTGATAATGGAAGGACGCTTGAAGCAGACGCGGATCTCCTGTTCCGCCTTTTCGGCGAGGGCGTAAGCCCGCTCCGCGATCCGCTGCGACTGAGCGATCACTTCGATATAGGCCATCGGATCGTCGGCGTCGCTTCCCGCATGGAAGATCGGCGTCAGAGCATCGGCGAGAGATCGCGCCTGCGCCCGCTGCCGGACGCGCTCGTCCTCTTCTCGCCGCTCCCGTTCATCGAGCAACGCGGTCAGGGCGTCGGCGGGCGCTACCGCTCGAAACACGGAGCGCTGCCCGCTGTGTCCCTCCGCGCACATTCCTCGCGCGATCAGCGACGCCAGAATGTCATAGATCCGCTGCCGGGGAACGGCGGCCCGCACCGCGATCTGCGGCGGCGTTGTGTCCTGCCGCTCCAGCAGCGCCAGATAGACAAGCGCTTCGTAGCGCGTCAGTCCTAAGCTCAGCAGCTGATCCTTGAAGTCTAAATTCTTCATCAGATGACACCCCTTAATAGTGGTGTTATTTTATCGTGTTTGAGACTTGTTGTCAAGAGGAGGCCCAGTCGGATAGCCGGCGGTTAAAACCGCGCCTGCAAGAGCGCAGAAGTCCGCCTGCGCGGACTGCATGGTCCTTGGCGGTACCGCCGAATATTTGGCCTTACGTTATGTGTTGCCGTCTGCGATAATGTAACCCACGCCGGTGGGTTTCTGCGCTCTTGCAGGCGCGGTTTTAACCGCCGGCCTCTTCCGCGTGGGTTGCGTTATTTATTCGACACAACGCATCAGCCGCCGGCTGTCTTTCTGTTCGCCTTACAATCAGGTAAACTCTCTGCGTGGAAATTGATTACTCTAAACTCGGCGCCAAGGGCTTCCCGCAGCCGGCGGAGCGGGTGTACTTATTTACGGGCAGCGATGATGCGCTGAAGCGCGAGGGTGTCGCGCGTCTCACCGATCCTTTGCTGGACCCCAGCGCGGCGGACTTCGACCGGGAAGTGCGCGATGTCGGCTCGTCGGGCGCGGAGGATCTGGCGGCGACGCAGATCCTGGCGTCGGCGGGCGGGGTTCCGATGTTCTCCGAACGGCGGGTGGTGGTGATTACCAATATTCAGCGCTTGTCCAAGGAAGAGCAGGACGATCTGGCTGCGGGGCTTGGGAAACTGGGATCGCTGACGTGTCTGGTCCTGATCGCGGCCGCGCCGGAATATGAGGCCGGCAAGGTCAAGGGACGTTCGGTCTCGACCAAATTGCAGAACGCGGTGACGAAGACCGGCGCGGTGGTGGTGTGCGACGCGCCGCTCGCCGGTGATTTGAAGTCTCGCGCGGCGGCGTATTTGAAGACGCTGGGCAAGACGGCCGAGCCGGCGGCCCTGGAAGTGATCGTGCAGCGCGCCGTTTCAGCGGCGTCGGACCGGGGCGGGGCGGGGAAGGGCGGCGACCTTCTCGTGCTGCACAATGAGCTGGACAAAGCGGCGGCTTACGCGGGGGACCGAACGCTGGTCACGCGCGACGACGCCCTGGCGGTCGGCACGCGCGGCGCGGAGGAGAACATCTTTGCGCTGCTGGACGCCGTGGGCAGTAAGGACGCGCCGCGCGCCCTGCGTCAGGTGGAGGAGATGCTGCGCCACGGCGACAAACCCGACGCCGTGGCGGCCCGCACCTTCGTCATGCTCGCCCGGCACCTTCGCATGCTGTGGGGGGCCAAGTATCTCGCGGAAAAGCGTATTACGGGAGCGTCTAAGGGACCTTTGCCGGAGGAGCTGCAAGCCGTGCTTTCGGGTGAGGTCATCGGTCTGGCGATGCGCCAGGCGTATCTACTGCGCAGCCTTCAGGACCAGGCGCGCCGCTGGTCGTACGACGCTCTGCGCCACGCTCTGGCGCGCGTCCTCGCCAGCGATATGGCGATGAAGGGCGCCGCGCCGATCGAAGCGCTCGGCGCCACGGCGCCTGCCGGCGACAACCACGCCGCCAACCTGCAGCTGCTAGTCGTCGCGCTGTGTCGTTCCTGAGAAGGCCCTCACCCCCGGCTCTTTTCCCAGAATTGGGAGAGGGAGGTGGCGGGAATTGAAACTCAGCGATTTGAAAATTTACTAAAAATCCCTCGGACTCCCCTTCTCCCAGAATTGGGAGAAGGGGCTGGGGGATGAGGGCCCCGACTTCATGACTCAATTTGCTTCGATCCATCTTCGCGTCGTCGCCGGCCTTGCAGCTGTCTTCGTGGCGTCCTCGGCGCTTGCGGCGCCGGCGCGACGCGTGCGGCCGCGCCCCGCCCGTCCCAGAGTGGTTCCGGTTGCTGGGATTGCCCCTCGGCTGCTGGGCGTGTGCGGCCAGCCCGTGGCGGGATCGTTGGCGTTTTCTTCGGATGGAAAGCATCTTGTGGTGGGAAGCGGCCGTATGGCCTCGGGAACGTCTCCGGGGGAGGTCCGTGTTTGGGATGTCGCGAGCGGTCTTGTGATGTATACGCTGCCATATACGTCCCCGGTGAACGCGGTCGCCTACGCGCCGGTGGGAGACACGCTCGCCGCCTCCACCGTACAATCACGCGTTCTTGTTTGGAGCGCGGCGGCGGGCGCGTCCTTGCGCACCCTTGCCCCGCCGCGCACCACGGGCGGCCTTTGCCTTGCCTTCGCCCCCAAAGGCGGGGTGCTGGCGACGGGAGGAGGCGACCTTGCTGGGGGGCAGTTTCCCGGGGAGGCGCGGCTTTGGGATGTCAAAAGCGGCCGTCTGCTGCGCACGCTGCCGCATCCGCACCGCTCTGTCGTGTCCTTGCAGTTCGTCCCGGGCAGCGGAGATTGTCTGGTGGCGAGCCGGGGATTGGGCGCGGACAGTCAGGGTTCGCTGGATCTCTGGGACAAGTCTTTGAAGACGCGCCGCTGGACTCGCGCCGCGCCCGATCTGATCGGCGCGGCGCTGGTCGCGGGCGGCGCGTCGGTGGCGAGCGTGCAATCGGAAGTGGTTGGCAAGCAGTATCTGCTGCGCGTGCGGCTATGGAATGGCAAGAACGGGACGGCGCAAAGCGGATATCGCGCGCCGATGGGCGGTTGGGCGATTTCTCCGAGCGGAGGTCTGCTTGCGTGTAGCGGCGTCGACCGCAAATCCGTCGCCGTGCGCGACGTCCGCACCGGTCGTCTTCTCCACCGCCTCGAATGCAGCTACCCCCCCGCCAGCCTCTCCTTCGCCTTCTCCACCGACAGCCGAATGCTCGCGGCGGGAACACAAGACGGATCGGTGCTGCTCTGGACTTTGAAGTAGGAACGGCGCCCTGCCCCCCAATCCTGGGGGAGGAGGTTGGCGGTTGGGTCTCGCCTTTGCACTTAACGCCACTGGGTGGCATGCCGGTAGCCCTGGACAGGCATGTACTACGAACGAAGCGGAACGTGGCGTTTCTTCTCGATCGCAGCACATGCCTGCGCAAAGCCGCCGGCATGCCACCCGGTGATCGCAGCTATCCCCCCGCCAACTTCCTCCCCCAGGATTGGGGGGCAGGGGGCCGATTCTGGACAGGGGTCGAATCTTAACACAAACAAGCCTCCCTTCGCAGCTGAGCGAGGGGAGGCTTGTTTGATTTTGTGTGCGGCGCCGGAAGTGCTTAGGCGGTCGCGGTGGCCTTGGCGGCGTTGACCCGCTTCTGAAGGCGGGACTTGCGGCGGTTGGCGGCGTTCTTGTGGATAATGCCACGCTTCCAAGCCTTGTCGATCACGCTGACCGTCTTGGAGACGGTCGTCGCCACCGTGGTCTCGTCGGACGTGGTGTCCGCGATAACGGTGCGAGCCTTCTTGACGAAGGTCTTGATCTGTGACTTAGCGGCCTGGTTGCGCAGCTGACGCTGGCGGGAACGCTTGACGTCCTTGATGACTGATTTAATGTTTGGCATTGCCGACGAAACTCCTGCAGAGATTGTGAACGCGCGAAAAATCGAATGCTCAGTAGTATACCTCGTGGACGCCGTCATTCGCAACCTCTCGCGATAATTAATTTTTTTGTGAAGGGGGGCGGGAATTGGTGCGTTGGCACGCTTTGTGCATTTATGTTCAATGCGATCGTTTTAAAGTTCTACGCGTCCATTCAGGAGGTGCTTCAATGTTGACTGGCAAAGTCAAGTGGTTTAATAACACTCACGGTTATGGGTTTATCGCTTTGGATTCTGGTCAGCAGGATGTCTTCGTCCATTTCTCAGTGATTGAGATCGATGGATACAAGACCCTGCGGGAAGGTCAGGAAGTCGCGTTCGAGCTGGAGCAGGGGCCGAGGGGCAACCATGCGACGCGCGTCGTGACCGAACTGCCCAATTAAAAAGCACACCCGTTCGGGCGGCGGCGCGCAATGTCAATCACGGCGACCAAAAGCCGGTAAGCAGACCGACACTCGTCTATTTACCCGCTTTTGGTTCCGCTTGAATTGCGATGGCGCGTGGTACAATGGTCATCAGGAGGGTCCGGTCCAAAGTCCGGATTCCCGCTGAGCGCCATGCGCATTCTTTTTGCTGCCCCCTATGTTCCGTCACCGTCGCGGTTTCGCGCCTACCAGTTGGTCGACCATTTGTCGCGCCTGGGGCATCGCATTACCGTTGTCGCGCTTGGCGTGGACGGAACCGACGCCGATCAATCCTCCCGCGCTCTCCTGGAGGAGATCTGCGAGGCCGTTCATATCGTGCCGGTTTCGCGCGGCGGCGCACTGCTTCAGACCGCGCGTCTGATCAACTCTCCCGTGCCCCTCTGGGTCGCCTCCAGCTATTCTCCGTTGTTCCTCAATACCCTGCGCCATGTCCTGGCGTGCGGGACATTTGATGTCGCCCATCTCGAAAGCCTGCGCATGGCCCACGCCGCCGGCACGCTCAAGCACGCCGTCCCCGTGGTGTTCGACGCCGTCGATTGCCGGACCGATATCCAGGCGCGGCACGCAAAGAACACCTCCAATGCCCTCGACCGGGCTGTCGCCCGCCGTGAACTCGAAAAGATGGAACGCTACGAACCGCGCGTCGCCGCCGAATGCGACCGCGTGCTCGCCGCCACCGACCATTCCGCAAACTGCCTGAACGAGCTCGCGCAGCTTCAAGGCGCCTCACTCAAGCTCGATGTGATCGCGAACGGCGTGGATCTGAGTTACTTCCAGCCGCAGCCCGAGATTCCCGTTCAGTTCGGCAAAATGGTCTTTTCCGGCCAGATGGACAACGAAGCCAACCGCGACGCCGCCTCGTATTTCTGCGAAGAGATCATGCCCGGCATCCGCAACGCCTATCCTCCGGCGACCATCACCTTTGTCGGCAGCAACCCCGCGCCTGAGCTGACCGCCTTGGCGTCCGACCCGCACAGCGGCGTCCACGCCACTGGCCGCGTCGCCGACGCCCGCCCATTCTTCGCCCACGCCGCGCTCGCCGTCTGCCCCTTGCGGTCGCCCGGCGCCAGCCGCAACCGCGTCTTACAACTGATGGCGATGGGCAAAGCCCTCGTCGCCAGTCCCACCGCCTGCCACGCGCTCCGCTCCGACGCCGTCAGCGAAAGCGTCCTGACCGCCGACACCCCGCTCGCCTTCGCCACCCAGATCATCCACCTCCTCAAACACCCCGAAGAAGCCGACCGCCTCGGCCGCAACGCCCGCCGCTACGTCGAAGACCACCACGACTGGCGCAAAATCGCCCTCAAACTCACCGATATTTACGATGAAGTGATCGAAGAGAGAAAACGAGGCGGCCGGGTGCAGGTAGGGCTGGATTGACGGAGCAGCAACGCGATGAGGTACGATGGTGAGAATACTGGTTTGTGTTTCGAGAGGACAATATCGTGCAGATTGTCGAGTTAAAAGTTGAGGGCTTCCGAACACTGAAAAATGTGTCTTGGCAGCCTGGAAATCTCAACATCGTTATAGGTCCTAATGCATCTGGTAAATCAAATTTATTAAAACTGTTGCATCTGATCAATAAGCTGTCCCAAGGCAATTTAGAGGATACGATCAATTTATCTGGTGGCATGGCTTCTGTTTTATGGAACGGGCAATCACGACAAATTAATATCCGTGTACAGCTTGGGAAGGAGACACGCGATAGTAATTATACCGTCAATTACACATTGAGGCTATCAAGGGTTGGTAATAGCAGCTCCTATGTTGTTGATATCGAGTTGATGGAATATGAGGAAAAAATTGATGCAAATGTTGAGAAGAATTTCCCGAGACTAGTTACTAGGTCACTTCTTGAGCGTAGAGAAAAAAACTTTTCTGTAAGAACTGAAGATACCACAGAAGAGATGGACTTAGAATTATTCGATGCATCTGAAACTTTGCTCTCTCAACTTAAAAGCTTTCCTCGTAAGGCTAGATATATTACTGTATTTGCCCAAACGTTAAACCAATTTGGAGTATATCAAGAGTTTCGGCGTGATGATGATGCAAATGTAAGACGGTCCGTCATTTCAAGTTTTGAAGAGGAATTAGACCCAGATGGGCAAAACCTTGCTTCTGTACTCCATACAGTTTATGAAAGCGACGTTGATTTTCAAGAAAACATCGATAGGGCAATGACTGCCGCGTTCGGTAATGATTATAAAGGACTCGCATTTCCACCTGCTGGCAGTCAAAGAGTAGAGTTGGGGCTGCGTTGGAAATCATTAAGCCGACCACAACCTGCTGCAGTTCTATCCGATGGAACTCTGAGATTTTTGTTCTTAATTACGGCGTTATCTTTACCCAAGCTTCCATCACTTATTTGCATTGATGAACCGGAAGCTGGCTTGCACCCATCTATGCTGCCGATCATTGCTGAGTATGCCGCGAACGCCGCAGAACGAACACAGATAGTACTAACCACGCATTCCGTTCAGTTTTTAGACGCCTTTAGCGAATATAACCCAACAACAACAGTAGCGCAGTTACAGGATGGCGAAACGAAGCTCGTAACGCTGGATGGCGAAAAGCTTGCGTACTGGCTGGGTAAATATTCGCTTGGTTCACTCTTCAATTCTGGGGAATTGGAGAACATGGCAAAAGATGCGTTGGACGATGAATCCGAGGAGCAAGAAGCGCGAAACTCAAACTTGTCTGACGAGGATGCTGGATGAAGTTTATTCTGTTCGTTGAAGGAGAGACGGAGAGAAAGGCTCTGCCCGAATTTCTTTCGCGGTGCATAACATTGCGTTTTTCAGAGGGAAAACATGTGCGCTTCGAAGCTATAGATTTGAAGGGCTGGGCAAACTTGCACAAAGAAGTTGCACAGAGATCGCGTGATTATATTGAAGGGCCTGAGAAGGATAAGATTATCGCAATAATCTCTCTACTAGATCTTTATGGGCCGGACTTTTGTCCCGAAGGAGAGAGCATCGCTACTCGTTATGAATTGGGTGTCGAGCACATGAAGAGGAGCATGGATGATAAGAAATATCGCCACTTCTTTGCCGTCCATGAGACGGAGGCTTGGTTGCTTAGCGATCCGCGCATCTTCCCACAAAAAGTTCAAGAAGCGCTAAAGCCCTTAAGCAAGAACCCTGAGAAGATAAACAGCGGCCATCCGCCAGCGAAACAGCTAAACACGATTTACCGCTCAAAACTCAATCGATCTTATAACAAAGTGACGGATGGGGCAAATTTGTTTCCGCAGCTTGATGCGAAAATTGCTCTTGACGCCTGCCCATACTTAAATCAGATGATCGAAGGTTTGGTCAATCTCGTCAAAGCTCATAAGGGAAAGTAACTCTGACTCCCCCTCTCCCAGAATTGGGAGAGGGGGTTGGGGGGTAAGGGCCAATTCTACTTCAGTGAGTTGTAATCCAGCGGCGTTTGCGCGGGGAAGTTGTTGTCTCGCTTGAACTCGGCGATGCGCTTTTTGGTGCTGTTGATGCGCGCCGATGTCAGTGGGTGGTCGGACATGAAGTCGCCGCCGAGGCCGCCGCCGTTGCCGCTGACTTTCTGCAGCTCTTCGAACAGCTCGATCATGCCCTGCGGGTTGTATCCGGCGTCCACCATATTCTGAAGGCCCCCGGCGTCCGCCTCGTCCTCTTCGCTGCGCGAGAACTTGCTGGAGATCGCGCTGTCCGCCAGCTGCGCGATTGTCTGCGCACCCTGTCCGGCGTGGAAGATCGCCAGGCCCAGCGCGAGCAGCGTGTTGCGCTCCTGTGATTTCTTGTACGCCTTCGCCCAGTGCTGCTTGCGGACGTGGGTCATCTCGTGTCCCGTCACCGCTACCAAGGCGTCGTCGGTTTTGAGCTTTTCATACAGGCCCGTGAACATGAACATGTCGCCGCCGGGAAGCGCGAAGGCGTTTACTTCCTTGCTGTCGAGGACGTGGAAACGATAGTTCCAGGTCTTGCGATCGCTCTCGGGCAGGGCCGCGACGAGGCGGCGGCCGAGGGTGTCGAAGTGCTTGGCGCGTCCGTCGAAGACTTCTTTGTATTTGCGCAGGATTTCTTTGGCCGCCTCATCGCCGACCTTCTTCTGCTGGTCGGGGCTGGGCTGCGCAAACAGTCCGCCGGCTTCGGCGGGCTGTGCAATCAGCAGCGTTGGGGCGACCACAAGGCCCGCCCCCGCGAACGCCGCGTTTCGCAGAAAACGCCGGCGCGATTCATTCATTTCCATCTCTTGCTTTTCCATATCGAACAGCCCTTTCGTGGGGTCAAATTGCGTGATTATTGCTTCTTAGACGTTATACCCACTCTTCAGGTTCCATGGTCGCCTGTTGGGGGACATTACGGCTTCCGGGTATAATTGTTTGACGAAAGGAGCAGGATATGGTTTCTGCTGATGATTTCGCTGATAATCCCGACTGGACCGCCGGCGTTGCCGAGCGCAAGATCCAGGACGCCATGGAGGAAGGTCTGTTCGACAACCTTCCCGGCCGGGGTCAGCCCCTGGACCTGAGCGTCAATCCGTTCGAGCCGCCCGGCATGGGCGCGGTCAACCGCCTGCTCAAGCACAACAAAGTGATGCCGGTGTGGGTGCTTTTAGAGAAGGAAGTCGAAGCGTCGCGCGCCGCCGCGCTGGCGAGCCTCGCCCGCTGGGAAGCCGCCGAGCTGCCGCTTCGGGACGCTCCAGAGTACGACGCGCGTCGCAAGCAGGCCCGGGATGCCTATGCGCGGCATATGGCGACCACCAACGATTTGATCCTCAAGGTCAACTTCGCCTCCCCATTCGCTCTGCGCGCGCCGATCCCCTTCATGGTTCGTCGCCGCCTTCAAGAGTTCGACCACCGCTACAGCGCTCCCGAGGAAACTTCGTGCCTGCATTAGGCGCTCAGGCGTTCATCAATACTGGAATCTTCCTCAGTCTCACCTTCGCCGCCCGCGTCTACGCCAAGTGGCGTGTCGAGCGGCGCAAGCAAACCGGCGTGCGCACGCCGCTGGTCGACGGCGCCATACTCGAAGCCGCCTTGACCCCGCGCCCCGCCGACGGCGACGACCCCGACCTGCTCGCCGAACTGCGCGAAACCTTCGCCCTTCTCAATCGCCAGGCTTACGCCGAGGAGTTCTGGGCTCTCCACGAGCAGCTCGAAAAGCTCGACGCCACCCTCGGCGATCCCCAGCGGGCCACCCTCCGCCGCGCCCTCCTGCGCCTTCTGGCCTCCCGCGACCGCTGG
>NZ_JBDSQY010000327.1:0-8437 GCF_039929585.1 Capsulimonas sp. | reverse complement strand
GGAAGTTAAGCTCTCCTGCGCCGAAGATACTTGGTGGGCAACTGCCCGGGAAAATAGGACGCCGCCAGATTAATAATCAATCACGAAAGTGATGAACCAGAAACAAGAAAGCCCTACAGCTCACACTGTAGGGCTTTCTTGCGTTTGAGGCTCCGTTCACCGCCAACCATCTAGGATGCGGCTGGCGGCGGAGAAGCAGAGCTTCAGCCGACCTGGCGCTCTACTTCGGCGAATACGCTGAGTCGGAGCCATGATGGCAGACGGCTGCGAAGCTCGGATGGTCCTTCCAGCGTCAAGCAGTGGGTTTGCAGCGCCGTACCGTAGGAAAGATCGCCCATCCAGATGCTGGTCATTGTGCTGACGCTGGTGCTGAGATAGAGATCCGGCTCGACGCCTGGATCGATCAGGCATAGATCCACCTCGCCATGATCGAAAACGAGCCACCATCTCCGGCGCTCCATGGGGGCGTCGTGGTACTGAAAATGAACCACGATTTTTCCTTCAGGAAGCTTTTGATGATCGATGCGGCGGCGCATATCCCACATCAGAAGACTGACATCCAGGTCACGGGCTGTCATTTCACTCCGCGTCCACTGCTTTCCCCAGTTCCCTAATTGCACGACAATGGGCCCTAATCCCTCGCCGGCGGCTGTCAGGCAATAAACGATGCCTCCCCCGCCGGAATCCGTTCTCAGGATGACCCCCGAGCGTTCAAGTTCCTGTAGACGCTTCGATAGCAGGCTCCGCGACATCAGAGGCACTCCCCGATGAATGTCGCTGAAACGCTGGCTTCCCATAAACATCTCACGAATAATGAGCGGTGTCCATCGCTCGGCAAATACCTCACATGCTTTAGCAACCGGACAGAATTGTCCGTAGCTGGCTCTCTGAGCAATCATCATTCCCTCCGCTGAGTAATTTCATTACCATTTTGTTGGGTGCGTGCAGGGAGCTATCACACGCGGCGGCGGCGAAACGGACAGCACTATAGCATAGAGTCCCGTTATTCGCGTCGTCTATTCAGTACAGATATTGTACTTGATGAATGGCTTCATTCAATGTTATAACCATACACCTTGCTTATGCTCAGAATGTATCGGGCTCAGGCATCAGGAGAACAGAGATGCAGGAACAGCAGCACAGTAAGACGCAAAGCAGCGTCGATGGGCATTTTGAGGCGAGGACGCCGCAAAAGCCGGAAATAGCATGGAAGACATTGGACGGCGCGGACCGAACGCTGGATGAACTGCTCATTCAGGAGCTTGCCGCCAATCTGCGGGGCCAATTGATTGGGCCGGGAGACGCGGCGTATGACGACACGCGATCTGTTTACAATGCAATGATCGAGCGGCGCCCGGCGATGATCGCTCGGTGCGTGGACGCCCAGGATGTCATTGTCTGCGTAAACTTCGCGCGCCGTAACGCCATTCTGGTCTCGGTTCGCGGCGGTGGGCACAACGCGGGCGGTCTTGGCGTCTGCGATGGCGGATTGGTGATCGATCTGTCCGAGATGAAAGGGATTCAAGTTGATCCGGAGCGTGGCGCCGTCCGCGTGGAAGGTGGATGTCTGTGGAGCGAAGTGGACCAGGCGACACATGCCTTCGGTTTAGCGACGCCTTCCGGAATTATTTCGTCTACCGGCGTCGGAGGGTTGACGCTGGGGGGCGGGATCGGACATCTGACCCGCAAGTACGGCTTGACGATCGACAACCTGCTGGCCGCCGAAGTCGTGCTTGCCGATGGAAGTCTGGTGACGGCAAGCGCCGAGGAGCATGAGGATCTCTTCTGGGGATTGCGCGGCGGCGGCGGCAACTTTGGCGTTGTCTGCTCTTTTCTATTCCGCACGCATCCGGTTTCCACCGTGATGGCCGGTCCGACCCTTTGGCCGATCGAACAGGCCCGCGATGTCATGCGCTGGTATCGTGAGTTCCTGCCTTCCGCCCCAGAAGATCTGAACGGATTTTTCGCCTTCCTCACCGTGCCTCCGGGGCCGCCTTTCCCAGAGCACCTGCATTTGAAGAAAATGTGCGGCGTGGTCTGGTGTTACACTGGACCGGAGGAGCTGGCGGACGCGGTCTTCCGCCCGATCCGTGAGTTCGGTTCGCCCGCCCTGCATGGTGTCGGTCCCGTCCCGTTCTCGGCGCTGCAAAGCGTGTTCGATCCCATCTACCCGGCGGGGCATCAATGGTACTGGCGAGCCGACTTCGTCCAAGAGCTGAGCGATGAGGCGATCGATCAGCACGTCAAGTTCGGTATGGAGCTGCCGACCTGGCAGTCGACGATGCATCTGTATCCTATCGATGGGGCGGCGCACCGAGTCGGAGCCGAAGATACCGCGTTTAGCTATCGTGACGCGACCTGGGCTCAGGTGATGGTCGGCGTGGATCCCGACCCAGCCAACAACGAGAGCATCGTGTCGTGGACACGAAACTATTGGGAAGCTCTGCACCCGTACTCCGCTGGCGGCGCCTACGTCAACTTTATGATGGAAGAGGGGCAGGAGCGTGTTCAGGCATCCTACCGTGGAAACTACACACGCCTGCGTGAGGTAAAGCGGCAATACGATCCGAACAACTTGTTCCGAGTGAACCAGAACATTCGCCCGGCGGGTTAGGTATTGTCGATTGCCTGAAATACAAAAACAGCCCGCGCCATTGTTTGGCGCGGGCTGTTTGATAAGTGCTTGCGGGCAATTAGGTGATTTGCAGAAATGACTGCGAATCGCGTTTCCGGTCGGTGGGATCGGGGCTGCGGAGGATCCCGATGCGTGTCCACTCTTTCTGCTCGGCGAAGAGGCCGTGCAGAACCTTGGTGTAAAATCGGCGGTAAAAGTAATCCGACGGGATCTGCTGCCAGATGCTTCCGGGAGCGACTCCGTCCTCGATAGATCGCAGAACCACATCGCGCTGCGCCGGCGCGAGCTCGTGGAACTGATGTCCGTAGTAGTTCTTGCTGGTTTCGTTGACGCCCATCAGGCCGAGCGGGAAGAGTTCGCTCTCGTTGGGCATTCCCGGCAGTTGCTCCAGGCGTCCCAGCAGACGTCCCGTCGCCCAGTCCATGAATCCCGCCAGGTCCATTGGGTTTTTACCCGGCGCCATCCGCTCGATCACGGACGACATGGTGATCAGCTCCGTCACCGTGTAGTGGGTCAGCGTATACCGAGAAAAATGACTGCGGACCCGCTGCTCCATCTCTGAGCCTATTGCTGTTGCGCCTTGCGTTTCCTTCTTCTTTCCTGCGGAATTTGTTGATCCCTCGTCCATTCAGTCGACTCCTATTTTCCTGCGTGTGGCTCGATCCAATTTGCTCAATTTTTTTGGTTTATCGACAGCGGTTTGGCGGATCAACGCGGGGACTCTCAGGACTCCACCGCGCTGGTGGGTAATATAATACCCAACGACTCCGGGATTCCGAACGGGAATCCGAGTCGATTCGCAGGAAGATTCGAGTCAATTTTTCTGAGAAATTTTTGCCGAAAAACGCGACTTTTTTGGTTTTTAGCAACGGCTTGCAACGAGCGCAGAGACCGTCAAAAACGTCTGTTTAGCTGGTCCCGCCAACACGCAATTCGGCTTTGAGGAGGCGCTGCTCGGGTGGTCCTTCGTTCGATGCGATTCGCCGCTGCAGCAGAGTCAGAGCTTCATGGCAGAGGTTGTCGATCGGAGTCCAAATGGTGGTGAGTGGGGTGTCCAGGAAACGCCCTTCTTCAATGCCATCGAAGCCGACGACAGAGATGTCCTCAGGGACTCGCACTCCGCCGCGCCGCAGTCCGCGGAAGACTCCGACGGCGACGAGGTCTGTGTAGCAGAATAGCGCGTCCGGACGCTGGTCCGGCGGAAGCGCGGCGATCTGCGCTCCGGCCGCCAGCCCACCATCCCGAACCGACGGCGTTTCGGCGACATGCACAACCCACGGCTCGGAGCCGACGGCGGCGCAATGATCGTGATAAGCGCGAACGCGACCTTCGGTGGCGGCCGTGACCTGGGCGGGAGATTGAGTGGTGACGAAGCCGATCCGACGCCGGCCGCGCTCCGTCAAGTGCGAGAGCGCTTGATTGGCGCCGTCATGGAAGTCGATGGTCACACAGTCCGCGTTCGGACGGTCGTGGCCGATGTAGACAATCGGCAGACGGGCGGCTTCGCCCAGGTATCCCGACAGATCCTCGCCGGTGTCCGCCCAGATCAGCGCGCCATCCAGCGGCCATGCCGAAAGCTTGCCCTGATGCTTGCCGTCGGTGCGAAACCGTCGCTCGCCGTCGACGATCGTGTGCAGCCCAAGATCGTGCCCATGCGCCTCGACGGTCGCGGCGACGGTCGCAAAGAAGGGGCTGCTCAGGTGATAGATCAGCAGGCCGATCATATCGGTGCGCCGTCGCACCAATCCGCGCGCGAGCAGGTTGGGACGATAGCCAAGTTCTTCGACTGCCTTCAGCACGCGGTCGCGCGTCTCGGGCAGGACGTTCTTGGGGCCGTTATTGATGACATACGAAACTGTCGCTACGGAGACTCCGCTCGCGCGTGCGACATCGGTGATGGTGGCCATTAGGTGTCCTAGAAACGGGTGGGTGATGTCAAAGTGTAGCACACGAGCGCGGCCCCGTCAAGTCATGTTTGATTTGATGGATTTGTTTTGGGCGTGACTTGGTTGGTTTTATGGAAATTCGTCCTCATATTCCTCTGTTTCTGGCTCTTCGAGCGAACACCATTCCAAAACGTCGACGAAACGGCAGGCCTCCAGGCGTCCGAAAAGCGCATGGCGCGCCAATTTTTGGCGCGTGAGCGCGGGACTGGCCAGGCCGCACAAAAAGCGCGCTCGTTGGCGCGGCTCGGTGAGCGCGGTGTGCGACGCAGCAAGGGCGTCGAACTGGTCCTGCTCGTCCGGTTCAAGTTCCGGAAAGACCTCCGGAGCGGGCGTCATCGGGCGGACGCGTCCAGTGCGGCAGTAGCCGCAATGGCCGCAGGGCTGTTCCCGGATTTCACCGAAGTAGGCCACCAATCGGTTTGTCTGGCACCCTTCTTCGTTGACAAGCTCCAGCACATGACCGAGACGCTCCTGCTCCTGCGCCTCACGCCGCGCGAATCGCTCTTGAAGCTCCACGGTGAGCTCGCCCATGTCCGGCTCTTTTTCCAAGCGGATATAGCGCAGGCGGGCGTCGCTAACCTTCAGCTCCACCAGTGAACGCTCCTGAAGCAGCTCCAGCGCACGCACCACGCGCCGCCGTTCCTGGCCGAGCGCCTCAGACGCATTGTCGGGATTGATCGTATACCAGGAACGTCCCTGCTTGGCCTGCGCGAACAGCGCCGCCAGGAACCGGCCCGGCTCGCCCGAAAACTGCCCGTAAATCTCGTTCATGGAGACCACGGGTTTGACTTCATAGGCGGCGTAAAACGGGGTGGTCTGGCGCATGAAGCCGCTGAGCTCCAAATACGTCAGGATCGTGCGCAGCACTAAGATCCGGATGTCGTGTCGCGAGGAAAGATCGAACACGCTGACGTCGAACTCGGGGCCGAGGGAGAAAAGCTCTTCCAGAAGTCCGCGCAGAGCTTTTTTCGTGGGCGTGTCGCCATAAGAGAAATTTTCCAGGGTCGGAATGTCGGTGGAGCAGGCGAGCATCTCCACGACAGATCGCTGGCCGTCCCGTCCCGCGCGCCCAATCTCCTGGCTGTAGCTTTCCAGGCTCTTCGGAAGATTATAGTGGTAGACGTATCGTACGGCCGACTTGTCGATCCCCATGCCGAATGCGATCGTCGCCACCACAATGCCGTCGTCCGCCGCCATCCACCAATCCTGCGTGGAAGTCCGTGTCGGCTCGTCCATGCCGGCATGGTACGCCTTTGCTGGAAGGCCCGCGCGCTCCAGGCGCGCGGCGACTTCTTCGGCGGTGCGCTGAAGTGTGACATAAACGATGGTCGAGCCTGGTTTGCGTGTTGTCAGCCGCTTTTGCAGGATGGCGTCGCGCTCCTCTGGGACCACGGCGGTAGTGAGAAGATCGAGGTTTTCCCGGTAGAACCCAGTCACGGTCGATCCCGCCTCGGGGATCTTGAACGCCTTGCAGATGTCCGCAACGACACTCGGCGTGGCCGTAGCCGTCAGCGCCAGAACGCGCTCCACCTGCACCCGGCGCGCGACATCGGCGAGCTTCAAATAATCAGGACGAAAGTTGTGGCCCCATTCCGAAATACAGTGCGCCTCATCCACGGCGAACAGCGAGATTTGCGCTCGCTCGATCAGCCCTAGAAACCGTTCGTTGTTGAAGCGCTCGGGAGAAACATAGAGAATTTTGAGATCATTGCTGAGAACCCGCTCGGAAATCCGGCGCGCTTCATCTGCGGTGAGCGTCGAATCGAGCCGCGCCGCCGAGATTCCGCGACGGACCAGAAAGTCGATCTGATCCTTCATCAGGGCGATCAGCGGGGAGACAACGATGGTTACGCCTTCGAACATCAGGGCGGGCAGCTGATAGCACAGGGACTTCCCGCCGCCGGTGGGAAATACGGCGAGCGCCGCGCCATGCTCGATCAGTCCTTCAATGACTGCTTCCTGGCCGGGACGGAATTCGTCGAAACCGAAGTACGTTTTGAGAAGTTCTTTGGGGGTAGGCGGCATGGGGGTAAGTTCGCCGGGAACGTCGCGTTCTCCTGCCGGCGCCGCTTACCCCATGCTTCCCGTCAATCGTGTTTCTTACGCGCCCGCATGGCGATTACGTCGGCGAGCAAAGAGCTGCACGACGCCGAAAGCGAGGGCCAGGCAGAACGCCATTTGCGGCGCCGAGGGTTCCGGGACAGGAGGAACGACGGAATGGCCGAAGATGGGGTTGTAAGTCAGCAAGTCCTGCGGCCGTCCATAGTAGGATGGATGCGTTCCGTCGATCTGCTTGAGCAGGTACGATTTCTGACTGGTATGGCTTTTGAGCGCTAGCTGCTCGATCTCATAGACGTCCTTGATGGAGACGCCGGCGTCGGCGGAAAATTTGGATGCATCATAGGTATACGTATTGGTTCCGGCATCATAGGACACATGTCCGCCGACGACCAGATCCCACACCGCCACCTGCGCCGCAGGCTGCGACCCATTTGCGGAATAGTGCTGTCCGATATAATCCAGAGCGCTGATATTGTTCGGGCCAACAGGATACGTGATCGAGGAAAACCCCTCTGGAGATGTTGTAAGAACGCGCGTCACATCCCAGGACTCCCCATAGTAAATCGAATCGAATGGGTCCGTGCAGAACGCGTTGAAGACGTTTCCAACGCCATCCGTGAAGTTGTATTGCCCGGCGCTCGTCGCCTCCGATACAATGCTCGTTCCGTTGAAATATGTCACGGTGACGCCGGACGATCCAGATGCGTCCACAAAAGTGACATGTTCGGAGGCAAGCGCAGGAGAGGCGCTTAAGATAAATATGGCGATCAGTGCGTTTAGAATTGTTTGGGTCTTCAAAATCCGTACACCCGCTTTCCCTGTGTTGTGATAATGTTCCTAATTAAAACTTATTAGGAACATTATAACACAGTATATGTACGGTTGCTTGAAACGGAATTAAATGTATCCCGGAGCAGGCGTCAACCTGCCGGCGGGGCGGGCTTTTTTCGGCGTCCAATTCCCCAAACGATTCCCATTCCGAGCGCCAGACACAGCGCCATTTGGGGAGCGGAAGGCTCCGGGACGGCGGCGATCTTGCCGGCGTTTGAGAACTCGCCGTGTGTCACCAAGTCCTGAGGGCGTCCGAACTGAGAAGGCTGTGAGCCGTTCACTTGCTTCAGAAAGACCGATCCAGAGCTGCCTTTACTTTGGAGAGCCTTCTGCTCGACCTCATAGACATCCTTTGCCGAGACGCCAAGCGCGGTGAACTTGCCCGCATCGTAAAAATAATTGCCGGCTGCGGCGTCGTAGGAGACATGGCCGCCAAGCACGAGGTCCCAAACGGCGATTTGGGCGGCGGCCTGCGAGCCTCCCGTCGTGTAGTACTGGCCGATATAGTCGATCGCGCTGATATTATATGGGCCGTATGGATAGGTCGCGGAGGAAAGGCCGAGGGCTGAACTCGTCGGCGCTTTGGTGACGCTCCAGGATTCGCCATTGTAAATGGAATCAAAGGGGTCGGTGCAAAAGGCGTTATACGTGGCGCCGCTGTCCGAGATCCAGTACGATCCGGCGGCGGTTGCCTCCGAGACAAATCTGTCGCCGTTGAAGTACGTGACGGTGACGTTCGTGGATCCGGAGGCGTTCAAAAATGTAATTGGGCTTGTCGCCAAACCCTTGGCGGCCGGCGAGGGGTGGGCGGCCGCCAGCAGCGCGAGCGAAAGAGCCGCGCGGACATAGTTTCCCATAAGAATACGTGTGCTCACTTTCATGGACTGGTGTATGATTCGACCGATGAATTTTTGTAAGCGGTGAAATTTCGACCGGGTGATCCATCACGATCGTCGGTTGCCAC
>NZ_JBDSQY010000326.1:0-12537 GCF_039929585.1 Capsulimonas sp. | reverse complement strand
ACGTAGGTGGGTTTCTGCGCACTTGAAGGCGCGGTTTTAACCGCCGGCTCTCTTATGTGGGCCGATTGCGCCATTGATACGTCAAACTGCATTAACCGCCGGGCGCAACTTGCGTAACGCCGGTTATTTGAGAGACTGCTTCAGCATTTCCGCCAGACGCGCTCCCGCGAGCAGCGCCAGCCGCTTGCAGAGTTTGGCCTGCGCGGCGTCGTATTCGGGGGCAGGAGCGGCGTCCTCAGCAACGGCATAGACTTCTGTGTCGGCAAGGCGCGCGCCTTCGGCGATCCAGGCGGGGATGTCGAGATTATGCGCGTCCGTGGCGGACGGGCGCGCGGAGGCGTCGGCGCTCCATTTGCGCGTGACATCCTCAAAATCTTGATGTCCAGGGGCTCCCGCATAATCCGATGCGGTCGCAGGGTCGGCGGCGACGGCGTGACCGATCCCGGAATCCCAATAGAAGTGCAGGTTTTCGTTCTTACCGGGCCGGCCGGGGTCGGGAATGCCGAGGAGAAACCCGTTGCCGCCGGCGTCCCCGGTGGCGTAATGCCCAAAGCTGCTCGCGCAGTGGAGCGGCTGATGCAGATCGGCCACGAGGTGCTCGGTCCAGTAAAGCCACCAGCACTGGGTTTGCCGATCGGGATCGCCGGAGTGCTGCTGCAGCGCCAGCTCTTCCCGCGCATGAGTCAGAGCCTTGAGCGCGTTGGAGGGACGTGGCTGCGGAGCGTCCGCGCCGGCGCGAATTGGCGTGTCGTAATAATGCCACGTCTTGCACCGCTCCTGCTCGCGGTCGCTCGGGTCCGGCTGCGGCAGCCACATCCGGTTCATCGGATCGACCATCGATTCGTACTGCGTCTCGTGATTGCGCTTGATGTCGTCGGCGAATATGGCGGCCCGGCGAAAAGCCTCCCGGGTCCCAGCGTCCCCGGCCTGCCGTGGCCGATAGGCGGGATCGCCGGCCATCAGGATCAGGCGCACTTTGGCCTTTGTGGGAGCATCCAACTGGGCCCAGGCGATATCGGCGATCTGCTTGTGTCCATTGGAGTCCCACGCATGCGCGGGCATGATGGAGCACAGCGTCAGAACGGCTAGGGCGGCGAGAATACGACGCGGCATCAAATATCCTTAGACGTGCTCACCGGGAACCTGGACGGGAAAGACGATCGGACGCGTCAGCCAGACACAGATTGTCTGGAACACCGTGATACGGATTTCCTGCCGTGGGGTCAGCGCCTCGGACAGCGCCACCGAGACTTCTTTGCGCGTTTGGTCGGCAAGCTCGGGCGCGAAGTAGGGTTTTTCGCCGTCAAGAACCTCGCTCAGCATGGCGAGTTCGGAATCGTCGGCCCAGTAGCCGTAGCAATTCCCGCAGTGATCCAAAACCGCCTTGACGCCCCGCGTCAAGTG
This sequence comes from Capsulimonas sp., assembly GCF_039929585.1. Taxonomy (NCBI): domain Bacteria; kingdom Bacillati; phylum Armatimonadota; class Armatimonadia; order Capsulimonadales; family Capsulimonadaceae; genus Capsulimonas; species Capsulimonas sp. The sequence continues at coordinate 11,133 of NZ_JBDSQY010000326.1, read as the reverse complement.
GACCGGCTGAAGCCGCGCTTTGCAGGCGGGACAGCTGCGCACCGGCGCGGCGACGGCGTGAGGCGCGGGGGCATCCGGCCCTCTTCGCACCTCGACCTCGACTTCCAGCGTTCGCAGCGCGGCTTCCGGCAGCTGTTCCAGCGCCTCGTACTCACTGGCGTCAAACCAAACGCCGGCGCACACCTGGCAGCGATCCAGCGTCACTCCCCGAAACTTCAGTGGCGTCAGCGGCCCGCATCCCACGGGGCATCGCCGCGTTTCAGTTGTCGTCCCCATTTTTGATAGTCTCCATGCGCCAGCAAAAATAATATTGATCTGCGTATCAATTCGTCGGCGCGCGGCGATTTCCTCCTGGGGTTGCGGCGGAGGTCCGTTAATGGGCAGGTGAATCCGAAACGCGGGAGACGCTGCTGGCGAGGAAGCTGACGAGCAGACAAAGCAAGGCGACTACAATCAGCGCCCCACGCAGTGTGACGACTTCGGCGATAAATCCGATCAGCGGCGGACCGACGAGAAAACCGAAATACCCTGTCGAGGACACGGCGGCGATCGCGGCGGACGGAGCCATGCTGGGCGTGTTTCCGGCGGCGCTGAATGCGATCGGCACGATGATCGCCACGCCGAGGCCGATCAAGGCAAATCCCAGAAGGGCCGCCCATGTTTGCCCGACGAGCAGGGCGACGGCCATCCCGGCCGCCGCGAGCATTCCGCCCCAGCGCACGATACGCACGGGGCCGAACCGATGGGTCAGAAAGTCGCCGGCGACGCGCCCCGCGAACATCGCTCCGGCAAAGACCGCATAACCGGACGCCGCAATCCCCGCGCCGGCGTGCAGGTTCCTGTGTAGATAGATCCCGCTCCAGTCCGACAGTGCGCCTTCGGTCAGCATGCTGCAAAACGCCACCGCGCCGATGGCCAGCAGCGCCGGGGGCGGCAGCGTAAACAAAGGCGCGCCGCCCGGATGTGCGTTCGAACCGGCCGCCCGCGCCGGCGGCATTTGCCGGGCGGCGGCCAGCCCCGCCGTCAGCACCAGCGCCGCCACGACGCTGAGGTGCAAGATCGGCGAAACGCCGAACTGCGCGAGCAAGCCGCCCAGCGCGGCGCCCGTTACACCACCGACGCTCCACAGGGCATGGAACGACGACATGATCGGCGAACCCCACTCGCGCTCCACCTCCACCGCTTCGGCGTTCTGCGAGACATCGACTGTCCCATTCCCCATCCCGAGAAGCAGCAGGGCCAGCCCCAGAAGCCACGCGTTCGTCGCGAGCGCCGCCAGCGGCAGCGCGGCGCAGAGCATCACAAGCCCGACCGACGCCATCCGCTGGTTGCCCCAGCGCGCCGCAAGCCAACCCGTCACCGGCATTGCGATCAGCGCCCCCACCGCAATCGCCAGCAGCGCCAGGCCCAGCACGCCCGTGCCTACCCCCAGCCGCTCCTGGACCGCCGGGATCCGCGAGACCCATGTCGCCATTCCCAGCCCATTCAAAAAGAAAACCGCCGATACGGCGATCCGGTCCCGCCGGCGCTTGTTCTCACGCTCCGCCAACTTGCCGCCTTGCGCGCCTTCCGCCAACGTCATTCTCCGTCCCCCTTACCGTTCCTACTTCCTACAACGCCATAGCGCGCGGCAATGTTACCCGAGGGGTATCATAATGCTATGGATGCATTGATTCTTTTCTCACACGGATCGCTTCTCTGCGGCGCCGGCGAGGCGCTGGAAGCTCACGCCGGACGGCTGCGCCGTCGCGGCGACTATTCGATCGTCGAAATCGGGTACATGAATTACTCGGTCCCGACGTTTCCCGAAGCCGTCACCCGCTGTAAGGACGCCGGCGCGACGCGCATTGTCGTCCTTCCCTTCTTTCTGGTCCCAGGATACTTCGTCTCCAAAAGCCTGCCAGAGCATGTGGACGCCGTGCGCCCGCACTACCCCCAGATCGAGTTTGTGATCGCCGACGCCATCGGCTTCGACGAGCGTCTCGCGGACGCCTTGATCGAAAGCGCGAATAATCCTCTCGGGCCGGACGCCTGGCGCGACGACCTTACCGCCGCCGCGCGCGGCTGCCGCGCGAATCCAGAGTGCCCGTTGTACGCCACACCCAGCTGCCCGCGCGTTCCCGAACCCGGAACGCCCGTCCGCATCGCCGTTGAGTAAAAGACACAGTCGTTAGAAAGAACCGAACCATGTCGAAAACCGCCCTTGTCGTGATGGTGCACGGGTCGCCGCGCCCGGTGTCCAACAAAGAGATGTTCCGCGTCGTCGACGTCGTCAAAGCGCGTCAGGCCTTCGACATCGTCGAAGTCGGATTTATGGAGTGCAACGAACCAACGATCAAAGACGCCCTGGACTCCTGCGCCGCGCAGGGCGCATCCGACGTCACCGCCGTGCCCTACTTCCTGCACACCGGCACCCATGTCGCCGACGACCTCCCCACCCTGCTCGACGAAGCCCAGGCCCGCCACCCGGACGTCCGCTTCTCCATGGGCCGCTACCTCGGCGCCAGCGAAACCGTCACCGAAGTTCTGGCCGACCGCGCGGCCGCCGTGCGGGGATAAGGATGAGGCCCCTCCGCCCCAATTCGTGTGGGTGTTTGGCCCCTCCGCCCCGGGAGAAGATGGCCCCTCCGGCCCCCACAGTTCATGGGGCAGTTTTTTGCTCGGTAACTTTCACCGGGTGGCATGCCTGCCCAGAGCTGCCGGCATGCCACCCGATAACACGATGCTGGCGTTAACAATAGCATAAAGCCTATGCACGCGCATTCTCCTAGCCATGGGTTTTATAACCCGCGATTCCTACACGTAACCAAATGAGCCCTTCTCTCGATCTCCCTCACAGCTTCGTTCGCACGATTAACGCATTGGACCCCAGCGGCGCCCAATGGCTCGAATCCTTGCCTGGCCTGCTGAACGATTGCGCTCGCCGCTGGGACTTGACGCTGCTCCCGGCGTTTCCCAACCTCTCGTATAACTATGTCACGCACGCCATGCGCGCGGATGGCAGTCTCGTGGTGCTGAAAATCGGCCCGCCGACGGGCGATATGAACAACGAGCGCACGGCGCTGCGTGTGTATGATGGGCGTGGCGCGGTGCGTCTGCTGGCTTCCGATGACGCGCAGAACATCATGCTGCTGGAGCGATTGGCCCCGGGCGAGACGCTGGCGGGCATGGCAAGCGAGGAGGGCGATGCAGAAGCGACAGTCATCGCCGCCGATGTGATGCGCCGCCTCTGGCGGCCCGCGCCCTTGGGAAACGCCTTTCCCACCGTCGCCGACTGGGGCGATGGGTTCGCAAAGATGCGCAAGCGATTCGGCGGCGGGACCGGGCCGTTTCCCAAGGAGATTGTGGAAGAAGCGGAGACGCTGTTCGCAGAGCTGCTCGCTTCATCGGACGATCCTGTTCTTCTGCACGGCGACCTGCATCATGACAATATTCTGTCGTCGGGCGAAACCTGGGTGGCGATCGACCCCAAGGGTCTGGTTGGAGAGCCGGCGTACGAGGTCGGCGCGCTGCTGCGCAATTTGTGGGAGGACCGCCATGCGCACGCCGATCCCGGGAAACTGCTGGAGCGCCGGGCGCATCAGCTGGCGGATTTATTGGGCTTCGACCGGGCGCGAGTGCGCGGCTGGGCGGTGGCGCAGGCGGTGCTCGCAGCCTGGTGGACCGTGGAGGACGGCGGCGACGATTGGCAAGGAGCCATCGCTCTCGCGAACCTTTTGGCGAAAATTCAGGTATAGGAGATGGAAAAAGACGCCAAGTTGGACAGTACGTCTAGCAGCAGGAACCAAAACTGCACAAAAACACAGTATGATAGAAAGAAATGGTTCGAATGAGGAGGCTTTACACGACAATGACGATCCCGAACGCCGCCGCGATGATTGCGGCGATGTCCGCTCTGTCCGCCGTCCTGACAGCCGCGCCCGCGCATGCCGACTATCGGCAAAAGGCGGAGGAACAGACCGACTACATTCAGACCCATTTCTACGACGCCAAGACTTACCGCTATCGCTCCCGGGTTCCTGTCGACCCCAAAGAGCTGCCCTATGATTTTATGTGGGCAAACGGCGTCCAGTTTACGGTGCTCGCCGCAGCCGCGCATGAAAATCCCAAAAAGTATAAGACAGCGCTCTACGAGTTCACGCATGGCCTGGAAAGTTACTGGGACCCCAAGCCCAAGAGTGGGCCGTCCGGCTACAACGCCTACTGCTCCGGCCCCGGCGGAACCGATAAGTATTACGACGACAACGAGTGGCTCGTGCTGGGTCTTGTGGAAGCCTACGAAGCCACAAAGAATCCTAACTTCCTCAAGAAGGCCCGCGCGACTCAGAAATTCGTCCTCAGCGGATGGGACAGCAAACTGGACGGCGGCGTTTATTGGAAGCTCGACCGCAAATCCAAAAACACCTGCTCCAATACCCCCGCCTCCGCGGCGGCGCTGCGTCTTTATCAGGTCGGCCATGACAAGGCCCAGCTCTCGTGGGCGCTCAAAATCCGCAAGTGGACGAAAGATAAGCTCCAAGATTCGGACGGCCTCTACTGGGACAATATCGATCTCAAGGGCAAAGTCGAAAAAACGAAGTGGACCTATAATACTGGCTTAGCGATCCGCACCGATGTCCTGCTCTACCAGATGCAAGGCGACAAAAAAGCGCTGGCTGAAGCGCGGCGCATGGCGGACGCCGGCCTTGCCCAGTGGACCGATCCCAAGACTGGATCGCTGCACAAGACGGAAGGCTCCGCGCTCTTCACGCACCTCTTCTGCGAATCCCTGCTTCGCCTCTACGATGTGACGCGCGACATTAAGTACCTCGACGCCGTCCGCAGCGAAGCCGCATTCGCCTACGAACACGTTCGCGATCCCGACGGCGGCTATTGGAACGAAGCGAAGCATAAACCCAACGAGCGAAAGAAACTGATCGAAAACGCCGCCGCCGCCCGCCTCTTCTGGCTGCTCACTCCCTACCCGGAGACGGGAACGCCCGCGAAGGCCGCCAAGAAGACAGTCTGACACACGGAGCCTGCCAACACCGAGATTACTTTTCATATGGTAAACTAGGCGTACCTAAATTATGTCAGACAAGGACTTCGGCCGCATGCGCACTTCTAATTCTCTGCTGTTCTACTCTCTCGCGGCGCTCGCGCTGCCCATCGCCGGGCACGCGGCGGACCCGAACGCGCCCCTGCGCCAGACGATCCAGCGTAATTACAACATCATGAACAACGCCATGGCGCATCGTGATTTCAACACCGTGGCGTCCTACTACGATCCAGACTTCGTCACGATTGACAAGGCCGGCGATTACAACCCCTCAGGCCGAGAGCAGCTGCGCGAGCTTTACAAAAAGCTAGCCGACGTGGAAGGCTACGGCCTGAAGGCGACGCTCAAGGGTCATGACAAAGTCCTCTCGCTCAAAGTCGTCGCGGGCGGCGTGGTCGTCATCGATAAATCCGACTTCACCGGCCGCATCACCGCCCCCAACGGCAACGTCTACGAATACCACAGCGCCGGCCGGTCCCGCGACTACTGGGCGAAGAAGGGTTCGCAGTACATCCTGACTCAGTCACGGATTTTAGATGGTCACAGCAGCACCAAGCTCAATGGCGAAGTGGTGGAGACCGCTCAGCCATAACGACAGATCAACACGATCAGCAAAAAACATCGGATGGCGCGTGCTGCGCCATCCGGCCGCTCATGCTTGCTTGCTTAAAAGTCCTGTTAATGGTAGAATGGTTTCAATGTTTTCTCGCAAGGCACGGAGATGATCAGAATGAGATCTAACGCAATTATTGCAATACTAATCGCATATTTTGCTTTTTCCATCCCGGCGCAGGCGGATCCCAGCGCGCAGGCGCGCAAGACGATCCAAGCATTGTATAATAAGAAGAATGCGGCGGTTGCGCGTCAGGATCTCGTGACGGCGGTTTCGGTTTACGCCGATGAGTTCAGCAGTGTCGATCAGGACGGCGTGATTTCTCCCACGACGCGCGACGACAAGCTGAGACTCTACAACAAGATGGTGCACACCGACCAGCCGGGCGTGCGGAAGTCCACCGTCAAGGAGCGCGACACCGTTGTGTCGGCGAAGCCGATCAGCGGCGGTATCGTGGTCGTGGAAAAAGGCGACTACACCTTTACGATGTTTGGAGAGAACAGCAAGGTTCTCAAACAGCATGTCGTGGGGACGTTCCGTGAGTTTTGGGCGAAAAAGGGCGATACGTACCTGCTGACGCAGTCACGAATATTGAGTATCCACAAGTCGGCGTTTTTGGACGGTGAGCCTGTGAAAGCGCCGCCGGAGCCGACGCCGTAGCAGGCAGCGAAGGGGATGGCATGAAGCGTTTCGCGATCTTGTTCGCAATGATTCTTCCGATCGCGGCCGCCGGGATCGTTCTCATGCGTTATACACGCACACATCCCATGCTGGAGCACGACAGAGCGGCGCAGCAGAAGGCGGCTATGGAGCGCTGGACAATCCCGAATGCGCTGGTGGTTCCTCAAGACACGACGCTGAACAGCCCTCCCGGATGGCGCGAACTAGAAACCAGCGAGTCTCTCGACGCCGTCTGGTCGTTTTACGCACATCGAGCCACGCCGGAGATGTCTCCCGCACACAACACAATTCCCACGACGCGGCCTCTCAACGGAACCTTTATCACGACCGGCCAAAATGGGGCGCGGAGCGTGATTGTCTGCCGCCAGAGTAGATTCTGGAGCGCGGACTTCTTTCTTCATACACGGCAGGAAGAGGTTGCGGCCTCCATCTCCCAGTCCGCACATGGGGAGAAGACACGGATATTGATCCGCACACGAAACTCACAGCGCTAATTTTTGGACAGATCCCGCACCCAGATATTTCGGAAGCTGATCGGCGCGCTCGGGTCGCCGTGAGCCTGCAATTTGATCGGCGACGGGCCGTGCGCATGATACGACGGCGCGCCGATGAAAGCCGTCTCACCCTTCAGCTCAAAATTGTTCTGAATTAAGACACCATTTTGCAGGACGGTGACACGGGCCGGCGACTGCAGCGCGCCGCCCGGCGCGAAGCGCGGAGCGCTCCAGGCCACATCGTAGCTCTGCCATTCGCCCGGCTTGCGGCACGCGTTCACCAGCGGCGCGGCCTGCTTGTAGATGCTGCCGGCCTGACCGTTCACATAGGTCTTATTGACGAAGCTGTCCAGCACTTGCAGCTCGTAGCCAGCGTCGCCCGCCCCAGTGGAGGCGAGAAACACGCCGCTGTTGCCCCGGTACTGCCCCTCGCCCTTGATCCCTGCCGGGATCTTCCACTCGATGTGCAGCTGGTAATCCGTAAAGCTGCGCTTTGTCTGGATGTTGCCCGCGTCCTTCTTGACCGTGACCACTCCGTCCGCCACCGTCCATCCCGCGGGCTTCGCGGTGTCGTTCGTAGTCACCCACTCGTCTAAATTTTTCCCGTCAAATAAGACGACCGCGTCCGAAGGCAACGCGCCGACGACGGCCGCGCCGGGCGTCACCACGGTGGGGACAGGCGTCCAGACTTCCGTGTCCTCAGGCTTGTTCTGCGCCAACGCGGCGGCCGACAGGGCGATGGCCGCAGAGGCGGCGAGGAGAAAAAGGGATCGATATCGCATAAGGCTCCTAATCTGAATCGGTCTTGCTTTGCACCCGCACGACGAGCAGACAAACATCGTCGCGTATGCCGGCGGCGGTGGCGAACATCTCCGTCCCGTCGATCAGCCGCCGCGCCACGGACGCCGCCGTTTGCGCTTCCGGGGTTTCTTCACGGAGAAGATCGGCGATGCCTTCGACGCCCAGCATATTGCTGCGCTCCAAACCCGCCTCCGTCAAACCGTCGGTGAAAAGGCACAGCACATCCTCCGGCTCCAGCAGGACACAGCGCTGCTGAAACACGGAGCCGGCAAAGGCGCCCAGAACCGGTCCCGTAGGCATCAGGCTTTCCACGCCGCCCGTATCGGCTCGCAGCAGCAAACCGGGCTCCTGACCGCACGACACATAAGTCACCGCGAAGTGTTGCGGATCGTAAACGCCGACGAAGAGCGTGGCGAACCCGGTCAAAAGCGCGTTGCCGGCCAGCATGTCGTTCAGCTTCACGATCGCGGAAGCGGGTTCCTCGCCAATATATAGCAGCGCGCGCAGCATATGGCGCACTGTGGCCGTCTGAGCGGCGGCGTCCAGCCCCTTGCCGGCCAGGTCACCGACGACGAGGGCGTATCGGCCGCTGTCCAGCGGGAAGACATCGAAAAAGTCGCCGCCGACTCCGGCTTCCTCCAGCGCAGGCTGATAATAGTACGCCAGATCCAGTCCGGGAACCGGGCCGTGCAGCGCCGGACGCAGCGCATCCTGCAGCCGCTCGGCGATGTTGCGCTCCCGCTCAGAGCGCGCCTCAATCACGGCGTTCAGCGTCTGAAGCTCCGCGTGTTGCGCTTCCAAAGCCCTGCGCGCTTCCTCCAGCGCGGCGTTGGCCGCGCGCTGCCCCTCGGCCGCTTCCTCCGCCGCTCTCCGCGCCAGGATCAGCTCTTCCTCAAACCGGCGGCGCTGGCGCATCGGCGCCAAGACGCCGGAGTAGAAATCCACCCCCTCCTTCTCTGTACGCTGGGCGTAGAGGAGAACGGGGATTTCTTCGCCGCCCTTTGTCATCAGGGAAAGCGAGATTTCATCCAGGCGCCCCTGCATGTGCAGCAGAGGATAGAGGTGCGTCTGATAGAAAACACGCCCGCCCGGAGAAAGAAGGGAATCGAGGCGCCGCCCTCGCAGCTCGTCCCCCGCGTATCCCAACAGACTAAGCAGGGCGGCGTTGGCGAATTCGATCAGGCTTTCACTGGAGAATGTGAGAAACGCGCAGGGCGCATCGTTCAGAAGATCGTTCATTCCAGATTCCAGACGATCTTTTTCGTCGAGGCTCACAGGAGATTACGCGCGGTGAGATAATCCTGAATGACGCCGATCGTTTCTTCGGGATGGCTCAGATGCGGACAGTGGCCGGTCGCCTCGATCACACGAAGCGAGCTGCCGGCCAAATGGCGGAATAAGTACTCACCCACGTCGATCGGCGCGATCGCGTCGTCGGAGCATTGGATGATCAGCGACGGCGTTCGGACATTGGGAAGGTCGGCGCGGTTGTCGGAAAAGAACGTCACTTCCGCGAACTGGCGGGCCGTCTTCGGATCGGTCGAACAGAAGCTGTCCTCCAGCTCCTGCCCCAGCTCCGGACGATCCGAGTTCTTCATCACGACCGGAGCGAGAAAGCTCGCCCAGCCCAGATAGTTCTGCTCCATCATGTCCAGCAAACCCTCGATCTCCGCCCGCTCGAATCCCCCGACATAATCGGGCGGATCGTTGATGTAGCGCGGGGAGGGACAGACAAGAATCATATCCCAAAAAAGACCCGGTTCCTGGATGGACGCCAGAGCGCCGATCATACCGCTGACCGAGTGGCCGACGAAAATCGCGTCCTTGAGATCCAGAGCGGCGCAGATATCCCGCACATCCTGCGCGTAGCCCGCGAGAGAGCCGTAACGCTCGGGACTGTAAGCGCGGCGGTCGGATTTTCCCGCGCCGACATAGTCGAACAGCACAATCCGAAAACTTTTGTCGAAGGCGCCGGTCACCAGCCGCCACATGTTCTGGTCGCAGCCAAACCCATGCGCGAAGATGATCGTCCGCGCCCCCTCGCCAAAGACGCGGACATTGTTCCGAGCCAAGATGTTTTCAGTCACAACGTTCTCCCTGAAAGCCGGCCGACCGTGTACGCGTAAAGCAACCCGATTATTGTACCCGCTGGCAAAGAAACTTCTCAAATATGCTCTGTACGTCGAAGGCAAACAGAAACATCGGTAACAAATGTGTCATAGCATTGTCTTTCCCGTTACCGGGACGCCGCGATCCGTTCCATACATTAGGTGAAGATATCATGAATGTCAATCGAAGCAGCACAGTGCTTTTCGCGCTTTTGCTGTCTGTGTGCGCGCAGCCCGGACACACGCAAACCTCAGCGTCCCCGTCTCCGGTTTTTACGGGATCGGCTCTGCCGCAGCCGCCACAGCAGAACAGCGCCTGGACCGCCCCTGCGGGTCTTTCGGAGCCGCTGATCTCCGCGACGCGCACACTTTTTGAACAAGGCCTCGCCGATCCGCGCGGCGGCGAATATCGAGAAATCTCGGTCGCCGTAGGCAGCCCATGGTCGGGTGACGCGGGCGTGATGAAAACACACGCGTGGGTTCTGCCCTCAAACGATGGCGCAGCCCAGAAGTTCGCCGTCTGCTGGAATGGTTTGACCTATCCGATCGTCTCCATGGGAAAGAAGGCCGATCTTCGTAAAGATATTCTCGGGGTGATCAGCACGGAAGAAGCCGCGCAGGCGCGGCAGCGGAAGCAGTCGCCCAAGACGCCATACGTGCACTGGACGCGCAATGCAAGCTCCGACGCCCAGACGATCACAGCGGCCACATTCACGCCGATTAAGGCCTGCCTTCTTCTTCGCCTGGGAGAAACAGACCTTGCCAGGCGATACTGGAACGCATGGGATGCGGGCGTTGGCCCCAATGTCGTCTCTGGACTGCCGGAAAAGGCCGATCCTTACTTGATGCTCGCCTCGGACTGGTCCTGGTCTCTCTTCGACCGCGCGTTAACAGCGCACATGCGCGGCGACGACGAATTATCCACGATCAGCGCGCGGCTGCTCACAGCGGCCGCGCCGCAGATCGAAATTGAAGCCGCCCGGCGCGGCTATGTGCTGACGGATACGAGCAGTTATTTTCCTCCCGTAAAATCCGCTTACCTCCTCTTTTTGGAGCCGCTGCCCCGCCTCCTCGCGGATGGCGAACGGCGGCTTCGTGAAGGCAAGAACGCAGCGCCGTCGCTGGATGAGATCGAGAAGATCCCGAATAAGAAGTCACGAATCGCGGCGCTCATTGAGAATTTGGATCAGATCACGGCGCGCCAATGGGGCCAGCCGGGCGGCGTGAGCCTGAGCGGAGATCCGATCGGCCGCGCTTTAGTCGCCAAAGGCGATGACGCCGTGCAGCCGCTGATCGACACGCTGGCCGGCGACAAAAGGCTGACCCGTTCGGTGGGGTTCGGACGCGATTTTCACCGCAGCCGCTACACGCTCAGTGTCGCTGCCGCAGCTTACGAAA
>NZ_JBDSQY010000325.1:0-4576 GCF_039929585.1 Capsulimonas sp. | reverse complement strand
CGCTGCCCCTCGATCCGATGTTCATCCGAAACCGGAAAATGGATTCCCCAAAGCGCCTCGCTCCGCTTTGGCAGATGCGCGCGCCGCAGCAATTCCATCGGCAGTCTATCGGGCGCATCCTCGGTGTTGAACTGCTCCAGAGCCGCAAAGACGGCGCGTCGCAGGCGGGCCTGCGACACACCTTCCGTCAAGGGATAGATCGGAACGATCCGATTGGCCGCGAGCGCGTCTTTATCTTCGTCGAACGGCTCCCACTCGACTTCCGTCAGATCGAGATTGCGCCCCATGCGAGACGCCTTGCCATAAACGACGATCTTCTGTCCACGGATCTTATCGAACTGCTTCTTCACGAACCACTGATTGAAGAAAACTAAGTACGCAACGCCGCCCTCATCCTCAACACCAACCTTGGTCAGCGTCACCCGAGACCGCGTCGGCACGTTCTCAGCGTTCAGGACCTTGCCCATGATCGTGACGGCTTCGCCATGGCGCACATCGAGGATACGCTTGAAGTGCGTGCGATCCTCATAGCGGCGTGGATAGTGCGCGAGCAGGTCGCCAACGGTCCAGATCTTCAGTCCCTTGCCCAGCACCGCCGCAAAGGCGTCCGTAACGCCCTTCACCGCCGTGACTGGTTCATCCCATCCCGTCCCGTCGGATTTCTCCGCGGTTTGGGGCTCATCCCGCATGACCGTTTCTTTCTTATTTGACACCGCTGCGGCAGCCCCCTGAGTGACCCACCCCGGCCCTGCGGGCCACCCCTCCCATGAAGCTGGGAAGGGTAGTTAGGATTTTGTTATCGAGAGCGGCTTTCGTCCGAGAATCTCTTCTCAACCCTTCCCTGCTTCAAGGGAGGGGTCGGCCGAAGGCCGGGGTGGGTCATACAGGGCGCCCGCAGCGCCGGGGTGGGTAGAACAGCCGGAGTAAGTCTGCTGCTACGAAAGAAAAAAGACGGCTTCCCGTCTTTTTTATTCGCGGCCGTCTTGTTTCTTGTATCCATCATGAAAACGAACGGCTATCCGTTGTCGTCCGTGCTTGGGGAGACCACGACATAGCGCCCTGGCTCGTCGCCTTCGGAGTATGTCTGCACATCCTTACGCTCCGCGAGGACCGTGTGGATGATCCGCCGCTCCATCGGGTTCATGGGATCGGTCACAGCCTCTTGACCGTTGGAGATGACTTGATCGGCCAATTGATGCGCGAACTTCGTGAGCGTCTGGATGCGGCGCGCGCGATGCTTGTCGGCGTCCACGGCGATCCGTACGCGCTGTTCGCGGCCTTTGTTCACGATCAGGTTGAGCAGATACTGCAATGAGTCCAAACACTGCCCATGTGGACCGACAAAGTAAGAGGCGTCCGGACCGGTAATGTCCACGGAAATCTCGTCCAGCGGCTGGGAGCCGGCTACGACGTCGGCTTCGAGGCCGGTTCCCGCGACGATCGCGCGCAAATGCTCAAGTGCTTGTTGACCAGGCAATGAATTCTCTTCGTTCTGGGATGACAAGTCGTTGTCCCCTTCGGCAATTAATGCTCGCGCCGTTTCCGCGGCGTCTCTATTTAGGCGTCAGAATTTAGCGGCGCTTCTTCTTACCATTTGACTTCGGCGCGAGGCCGGTGCGTGCGGAAGTCGGCTTCGCCGCTCCGTTCGTGGAGGCGCGGACCGCCGGCGGCGCCGGCGCGCCGTCCGTCGCCACAACCGGAACTCCGCCGTCCTCGCCCGCGCGCTTCTTCATATAGTAATACTGCTGCGCTGTCCCCAAGATATTGAAAATCAGGTAGTACAGGATGAACGCCGACGACAGCTTATACTGCAGGAAGAAATAGGTGCTCATGAACGGGGTCATGATCGCCATCATTCGCTGCTGCTCGGCCTGCTGCGGATCGGGCGAGATCATCATCCGCTGCTGGATAAACATGGACAGCGCGTACAGAAGCAGGATCGGAATGTCCGGCTGGCTCAGGTCCACGCCGAGGAACGACGGGAACTGGTGCGCATAGCCGCTGCCGATCCAAAGGAAGCTGCCCTGCGAAAATTGATACTGATACACGCTGATCGTATACCAGAGCAAGTACATGATCGGCAGCTGGGCGAGCAAGGGAAGGCAGCTGGCGGCGGGGTTGATCCCACGCTCCTTGTACAGCTCCATCATCTTGCGGCCTTGCTCTTCTTTATCCTTGTACTTGGCCTGAAGCTCCTTGATGAGCGGCTGCAGCTTTTGCTGCTCCTTCATCATGGCGTATTGCTTGTTGGTAAGCGGCGTCAGCGCCAGCTTCACCAGGACGGAGATCGTCAGGATCGCCAGAAAGTACGAGTATCCGAACTTCGGTCCGCCCCACAGCTTGACCAGCGTATCCATGACCGTGTAAGCAAGGCTCGAAGGGAACTTCGTTCGGTTTTCCTTGTCGAGCGCCTGCTCCGCAGTTTGCAGGCTCGTGTCCGCAGCGATCTTATCATCATACGGAACGGTTTGAAACTGATTGTGGAGCGTTTTATAATCCGCGACGGCGTTAGCCTTGCTGTCGAGGACGGTTTCCTGAAGACGCGCCTGATAATACAACGACTCAGCGGCGTACCAGGTATTCCTGTACATTTTGCTGCTGACGACTTCTTTATACTTGTTGATCGCTTGATTGGCGCGCAGCTGCCCCAGACGCTTGTGCTCCGCCGCGCTCACCCCGCCTTCCAGCGACTGAGCATACTCATACTCAGCCTGTGCCCGAATGCGTTCGGCGACGCCATAGGCGGGCGATGGCGGAACGTTCGTCGGCGGCTGTGCGCCGGCGGGACGGGCGAACGTGAGCGCGGTCAAGAGAGCAAAAAGCGAGACCGAAAAGCGAGATTTCATCCAAACTCCACGACAACGAACCGGCTCTCGCCGGTCAAAAAAGAACCACGGCTGCTTCGGCAACGCTTTCATACGACGGGATCATGTCCGCCGGGATGAAAGGGATGGCAGCGGAGCAGCCGCATAACCGCCTTCGCCGTTCCACGAAAAACACCATATTTTTCGAGAGACTGCGCGGCGTATTCGGAACAGCTGGGCGTAAATCGGCAAGTCGCGGGCGTCCAGCGCGAAATCCCGCGCTGATACACTCGGATACAGCCGATCAGCAGGAGCTTTGGCAGTCTGCTCACCCAGCGTAAAACTTGCATGACTTGAGCCGAGACATTCCCGGGCCGGAAGCGCCGTAAACCGAGCAGACGCGGGCCGGTCCTTAGAATAAGCCAGCCTGACGACCGAGCGTTTCGACATCGGCCATCAGGCGGGAAAAATTGGCGTCCGTCGCCGACGTCCGCGCGACAAACATCACATCCACGGCGGCGTCCGCGCGCATCTTTGAGAGCACGTGCAGCCTGCAGATCTCGCGCAGCCGGCGTTTAATCCGGTTACGTATGTTCGCGCGCTTCGATACTTTTTTGCTGATTACAAAACCGAACCGAGGCGCCGTCAATCCCTGGGATCGCTCCGCCGCGGTCCGGGGACGCACGTACAGCATCAGAACGCCGCCATGAAACAAGCGCCGGCGAGCGTAAACAGCGCGAAAATCGCGGTTACGCTTCAGCCGGGCGTAGCGCGGCAGCATCGAGTAGGACCGTTAGCCCTTTTCGATCTTAACCGTATGCGTGACGGTAAGCTTGTAGCGGCCCTTGGCGCGGCGGCGCTTCAGGACATTTCGGCCGTCATTGGAGCTCATGCGCTCGCGAAAACCATGCGTCTTCATTTTGTGCCGGACATTCGGCTGGTAAGGTCGCTTCATTATTCTATTCCTTCAAAGGTGTACACAAAGTCCGTGTATTATAGCACATGCGCTCCGAAATTCACAACGGGAAACATGTTCTCTTAAAAAAACTCCATTTCACTCATTTGTTAATATTTTATATAAAACTAGGTATACTGACGGCAATATTTTGAATTACCGCCTCAGGGAATGAATGAAGATGTGCGATCACCACCCGACAATTGAAGACCGCTATCGCAGCGATCATCCCTGGCGAACGCTGGCGATGCTGTACGGTCAGCGCCGCCGGGCCGTGGTCGTCGCGGTTATTCTCTTCATTATTAAGCAGTCGCCGACCTGGGTCATCCCAATCGTCACGGCGAACATTATCGACGTAATTGCCCACCCCAATGAGCATAAGGCCCAGGAGATTCTGACGAACACGCTGGCCGGCGTTGTGTCCGTTGCTCTTAACTCGCCCTTCCATACCGTGTACTATCGCAATGTCGCCGAGGCGGCGCGGACGGCGGAGGCGACCCTTCGCTCGGCGATCTGCCGGCGGCTCCAGCAGCTCAATATCTCCTACTATAAGCACAAGAGCAGCGGCGTGCTGCAAAGCAAAGCCCTGCGCGACGTCGAATCCATCGATCAAATGGCGCGCAGCTTGTTTGAGATGGTGCTCGGCGCCGCCATCGCCCTGGTTTCCGCGATCATCGTCACCGCGATCCGCGCCCCCCAATTTCTGTTGTTCTTCCTTCTGGCGATCCCTCCGGTCATCATCATGCAGCAGTGGCTCTCCAAGCGCATGCGCAAGATCAACAAGGAGTTTCGCCAGGAAGTCGAGGGAATGTCATCC
>NZ_JBDSQY010000324.1:0-9049 GCF_039929585.1 Capsulimonas sp. | reverse complement strand
AAGCGCTCGGCGGCGCGACGGGCGAACTCCGACGCCAAGCGCGTCTTTCCGGCGCCTCCCGGCCCCACCAGCATGGTGAGACGCGGCGGCGTATGGGATCCCTTGGGCGGCAGCATCTGAGATGCTAGCCGGTGCATCTCCTGCTCTCTCCCGATAAACCGGCTCAGCCAAAAAGGAATAGGCGCCGCCGGCGGCGCGGGCGCAGCCTCAACAGGCGCGGCGCAATCTTGAGTTTGTGGAGGATCTGTGAAGGGAGCCTTAGCCGAAAGGCGAGCCGCCTTGGAGACAGCCGATGAAGGAACGGTCTCTCCGAGAAGATCCGCTACCGCGCGGCGAGCGGCGAGAGCGGGACCGCTGGCAAACTCCTGCTGGAAAAACTGCTCGAAGCTTTGGGCGGCTTCGCGCGCCGCGCCGCGCTGACCTGCCTGGACCAGGCGGCGGATCAAGGTGACGTGCGCTTCTTCCGTATATGGATCGGCGGTCAGACGACGGCGCGCCGCCTCAGACGCCTCGTCGAAGCGCCCCAGCGTCTCCCAGGCGTCGCCTAGGCGATCCAGCGCCGTCACGAGACGCGCGTGCAGGCGCTCGGACTCGCGCACGGCCCAATCCTGAAAATTGCCTTCCTGGAAGTCCCCAGAATACAACGCGACGGCCCGCTCCAGAAGGGCGGCGATATTTTGCGGACCGGAGGCGCTTTCGGCTTCACCGCACAGCCGCTCAAACTCCGCGACATCGGTGGTGACAGCCGCCGGGTTCAGGCCGATCTGGGCGTGCGAGGTTACAAGAATGCTGCCCTGACGCACGCCGGGCGGCTCAATCTGCCGGCGCAGGCCGCTCAATGTCGTGCTGAGATTGCTGCGCCCGGCAGCCAGATCCATGTCTGGCCAGAACAGATCGATGACCTGCTCCCGCGCCTGAGGACCGGGACGCAGGGCCAGGTAAGCCAGCAGCGCCGCCGCCTTCTGAGTACGGAAACGGGTCACCGTCTGATGCGCCTGAACGACGGTCAGCGGCCCCATCAGTTGGATTCGGCATCGCGGGTCCAAAAGCACTTCTCCCAAAGATAAAAAGCGAGCAGCCAGCAATCACCCCAAGAAAAAACGAAGACAGCTGATTTTGTTTAGGATTGGTTCAGGATCGGCGGTTACACTATGCTCGTATTGACCGCAGGTAACACTATTATACGACTTTGCGAGCCAAACTGCAAAAATCGAGCAGGCAGGCTTATTGAAATTTTACAGCAAGACCGAAGAAACGCGCGCCATGGCCGTCGCCAGTTTACACTTAGGAAAGGTTTTGATAATGATTACCCTCTTGTATTCTCTGAAACACGCCGGCCGAAGCTTCGGACTGCTGTCCATTGGCTTCCTGTCGGCTCTCGGAGCGATGTCGCTCACCCATGTGTCTCCCGCTCAGGCGCAGAGCCCCGGCGTCAATCTCGCCGCGCTCGTCGCGCAGGTCAACGCGCTGCAAACGAAGCTGTCCGCCGAGGACGCCCTTATCCACGCTCAAGCGGCGACGATCGCCGCAATGCAGCACGAGCTGGCCAGCAGCGAGAGCGAGATCGATACGCTCAAAAACGGACAGGGCGCAAACGCCGCCGCCATCGCCGCCCTGCAAGGCGATGTCAACGCCCAAAGTTCCGATCTCGGCGCTCTGCAGGCAGTGACAGCGTCCATGCGCGTCTCCGGGTCCGACCTCATATTCACCGGCGTCAATGTCCATATCGTCAGCGGTTCCGGCGCCACCAACGACTTCGGTCGGCCTACCGGTCTGGGCAACTTGATCGTCGGTTACAACGCCAAGAGCCCGTACGCCGCGCAGACCCGCACCGGCAGCCACAATCTGATCCTCGGCGACGCCAACAATTATTTGTCTTACGGGGGCATCGTCGCCGGAGCGAATAACACGTCTGGCGCGCCCTACGCTTCAGTGACAGGAGGCAGCCAGAACGTCGCCAGCGGCCGGTACGCCACGGTGACGGGCGGCTACACCAACACCGCCAGCGCCAACTGCGCATCCGTCAGCGGCGGCGACTACAATATGGCGGATGGCGTGTTCGCCTCGGTGAGCGGCGGATATCACAATTCAGCCAGCGCGGACGAAGCGTCGGTCAGCGGCGGAATCGGCAACAAGGCCGGCGATGAAGGCGCTTCGGTAAGCGGCGGCGTCGGCAACAGGGCGATCAGCTTCGGCGCATCCGTCAGTGGAGGCAGCGGCAGCACGGCCTACGGGCGCCAAGCCCCCATGAGCGGAAGCATCGGCGACAAGAGCGATCTTGAAAACGCCTGGAGCACGGTCAGTTGCGTCACGCTTCACGCCAGCATCGCCGCGCACTGAGCTTGGTCCTCCAGAGATTTCTTTGTCCATTTTGCCAATTGAGGTGGTATCATAGAAGAGTAGGCAAGCAGACAGACGCACATCCGAAACCTGAACTCTTTTTCGTCCCTCCTCCGATTTAAGCAATGGAAATAAGCACTCGATTAGGACCGTACCGGCTGGATGAATTGACCGGAGAAGGCAGTGTCGCGCAAGTTTACAAAGCTTGGCACATGAACCTGCAGCGGTTTGAAGCGCTCAAGCTGCTCCGAGATTCGATGGCGCACGAGGAAACCATCGTGGCGCGCTTTCTCTCGGAGGCGCGCACCGCCGCGAAACTCAGCCACCGCCATATTGCGACCATTTACTCCGTCGGCGACGGAAATGGGAGCCGGCCCTATTTTACCATGGAGCTGATCAAGGGGCGCGATCTCGGCGAGCATCTCCGACGCCGTGGTCCGCTGACGCTGAGCGAAGCCGCTCCCCTTCTCCATCAGATCGCTGAAGCGATCGATTACGCCCATAGCGTGGGCGTCATTCACCGCGACATCAAGCCGGCCAATATCCTGTTGGAAGATATGAACTCCGGCGGCTATATGGTCAAGCTCGTGGACTTCGGGATCTCCCGGGTCGCGGAGGAGGACGCCGCCGCCCGGCTCACGCAGACCGGCGGCATCGTCGGTACGCCGAAGTATATCTCTCCGGAACAAGCCAACGAGCAGCCCGTCGATTACCGATCGGACATCTATTCCTTCGGCGTCGTCGCCTATGAGATGATGTGCGGACGCACACCGTTTGAAAGTTCGGAGACGGCGACCGCCATGGCGCTGCTGATGGCGCACGTTCATAACGCCCCGCCCCCGCCGCGAGAACTGGCGCCGTCGCTCTCACAGACCACCAGCGACGCTCTCCTGCGATGTCTCGCCAAATCGCCCGGTGAGCGGTTCAGCACATGCGGCGAGTTCGTCCGGGTGCTCACCGCGCCGCGAGGCGCGGAACCGTCATCGCCCGTCATTGGAACGGCGTCGCCCGCCGCGCCGTCGCCCCCCGCTGAAACAAAAATCACTTTCTCCGCCGCGCCCAAAGTCACCCAGGCAGTCGAATCGTCTGCTCCGCCGGCCGTGACGAACCCTCGACGGACGATATTGACGGCAATCGGCGCGGCGGCAGCCGGCGCTTTGGCGGTCTGCGTCGTCTTCGCCTTCACTCACAAGGCGCCGCCCCCCACCCCAATTGGCCGCAAGATCAAAGCGCCGGTAATCTCCGTGCAGCGCAACGCCACGCCGCCCTTATTATCCAAGCCCATCCATGCGCCAACGCCGGTCGCGGCCCAGAAGGCCGCCCCAGCAGTCGCGCCTCCGAAGGTCGCTCCGAGAGTGACAGCCCAGAAAGTCGCGCCGCCGCCCACGCCGGCGAAAGCTCCCATGACGCTTCTGGTCAACCACACGGAAGCGCCGCTGCCCGCGCCTGTGAAGCTGGCCCCGAAAAACGCCGTCCCGTCTCCGCCAGCGCCGACTATCGCTAAGGTAAAACCAGCTGTAGTCGTCAAACCAACCGTCGCCGCCGTCAAACCAGCCGTAGCCGTCGTCAGACCGGCCGTGGCTGCCGTCAAACCGACCGCGCCCGCCGTGAAACCGGCGACGTCTGCCGCAAAACCGGCAGTGCGCAAAACGGCGCAACCACACCTGGCAATCGCGGCGGCTCACACGCCGATCCGCAATCGTCGTGTGAGAGCCGCGCAGCTTCGACGAAAGTCTCGGGTTCAAAAGGCGCACCCGCCCGCCCGGATCGTTAAGGTTCATACTCTCGCGGATGCATGGAAGGCGAGCTACCGTAAGGAATTGGCCCTCTCGCATTCATTCCGCGCCAAGGGTGATCTCGTTCAGGCCAACGCCCTGGCCCAAAATGCGGAAGACAGCCGCCGCCACGCGACGCTTACTCCCAAGCCCAAACCCAAGGCAAAGAAACGAAAATTGCGCCATTAACGGCAATCATAGGGATCGATTCAGAATGAGTTTCTTAGGAAGTCTATTTGGCAAAAAGAGCCAGCCGCCGGCCGATCCGGCGCAGCCGCAGCGTTTTGATGAGGAGTGGGAGCAAGCAGTAAAACGCTTTGGAGCCGTGACCAAGCTGGGCGCTATCAACATGGAGTTGAAGCATCCGAAAACCGGCAATCTCATGACGCCGCATGATGGCCTCGGTCAGACGTTCTCCGAATGGAAAGCAATCGAATCGCCGTACGACAAGCGCGCCCTTCTGTTTGAGCAGATCATGAGCATGGTCGGCAAGTCAATGAAACGATGGCAGGTCGCGAACTATCTCGTCGCCAACCGGAGCCCACAGCAGGCGATGTCACTGCTGGAGAAGGCCGAGGAATCGGAAAAAGCCGACGCCCAATTTCAAGCGGCCATGGCCAAAACTTTGATGCGACTGGATCGCCCGTCGGATGCTCTCAATCACGCGCGGCAAGCAATCGAAACCGCCCCGGACGAGCAGAGTCTTCAAACGGTATACGCCGACGCCCTCCATTTGACTGGCCGATGTGAAGAAGCGCACGCCATTTACACCCGCCAGATGGCCCCGGCTCAGCCCGTCGTGGACACTTCCATTGTTTCCATGTTCGAATCTCTGTTCAGCCAGGAAACCGGGTCAGTCCCCTCTCCGGTTCTGGCGGTCGAGATTGCAGAGAGTTTGAGCGACCCGGCCCAATCCGAGGAGTTCTGGCGTCTGGGCGAAACGGAATTTTACGATAGCCCTTATTTCCGCATGCATCACGCCTATCATCTGATCAACACCGGCGCAAAAGATCGAGGCTTCGTGAAGATGATCGCGCTGGTGAAGGAAATGCCCTGGCTGCGGGAAGCCAGCCTCAACCTTTCGCTGCTGTTTGAGCAGTTCGATCCCACGGGACGGCAGATCATGCCGGAGCTTCAAACAGTGCTGCGTCAGAACATCGAGAAAAACGGCTGGACGACGGCCGGAATGAACAAAATCACGCTCAGCACGAACTGACACGTTACGCAGTTTCGCTCAAAACTTGGGCAAGGCCCGCAAGCAGCGTGGTCCATCCGTCTTTCGTCCGATCAGCGAATTCCAAATAAACTCCCTCGTGAGTGAGCGTCAGTTCGCAGCCCGCGCCGATGGAAGCAATGTCCACGGTGACGATCGTCGCCTTTTCCACAATCTCATCGCCAAAATCGAACGTCAAACGGCGTGGTCGGTCGAGCTCCAGATAGCGACCGTAGTGCGCCACGTCCTCATCGCCACGGCGCTCGATGATCGTAAAGCCGCCGCCGACACGAGGGTCGATCTCCACGCTCAGCATCTCGCCACCCGGCGTGGCGAACAGCCACTTGCCGGCGAGTTCAGGATCAAGCCAGGCGTCAAAAACGCGCTCGGATGGCGCGTCGAAGCGGCGGACGATCTGGATCGTAGTGGTCGGGTTTTCAATGGGCATCTTCATTTTTCCTTGCTGTACAGAGAGATACGTTTTATGCGTCATCCGGCATGATCTACGCGCCAGACGAGGCTTTCGAGATCGAGAATATAGGTGTCGGTATTTTCCCGACTGCTTTCCCTGCCCTCCCCCATTATCACGGTTCCGCCCGTAATTGTAATTTCATGAGCGCCAGAGAGTACAGCCCGGTGTTTGTAGATCCATCCGGGATTGTCCCCCATGGCGGTCAACGGCTCCATCTGAAAAGTCTGGATGTTGAGACGGTACACAGGAGTTTCCCCAAAACGCCGCTTGCCATAATATCCGAGTGATCCGATCAGATAAAGATCCTCGCCGACGAGCGTTGCTGTATGAAAGTCGGTCGGGGGAAATACGGCCTCCGGATAACCATAGATCGTGAGTGTTCCATCGGCATCGTGCGTAAAGACATCGTTATGGACACAATATTCGCATCCGTCTTCATGCCCACCCCCGATTTGAATAATGAGTCCGTCGTCGAGCAAGCTGATCGATTGTCCGAAACGATCGGCGCTCCAGACCGATTCATGGATATTGGTATAACGGTCGTCTCCGCCCGCGCGCAGCGCTCCGCGGTATGCATTCAATCCCGAACGCACCATCCCTTCCCAGAAAGGGTTGGTCATATTCTCAGGATTTTGCGATCCAAAACGACGGGCATAATGCAGTTCGAATTCCTCTACTGAGACATTGAGTAAACTCTCCTCGGGCTCAGAAGGATATCCCAGAATTACCCGTCTCCCTTCCGAAGAAAGCTCCTGCGGGTCGGCTCCCGCCGCGAGCAGTTTCATCGCAATCTCACGTCCGTCCGCGCAGCTCAAGGCGGTTCCACTACCAGCCTCCCGATTCACATCGGCGCCGGACGCTAAGAGAATATCGACCGCGTCCACATTTCCGTACTCTGTGGCTTGTCTCAATGGCGAATGTCCAAAATTATCGGTTTGCTCCACATCTTCTCCAATGCTAAGCAGCCACGTCAGCATCGACGAATGGCCGTTTTCAATTGCGTAAAAGAGCGGAGGCTTGCCGCATCGTCCTCGCGCATCGCGCCGCGCCCCATGGCCGAGGAGATATTTCGCCTTGGCGACATCCCCCGTTTGAATGGCGATCAGCCAGGCGGTGCGCTCCCACGTGTCCCGCTCCTCGAAATTTACTCCTTGGGCCGCCACACGCTCCACATCGGCAAGCGTTCCGAAGACGACTGCTTTCATCAAATCCGTAAAGTGCACTTCGTTTGGATCGGCGCCGGCGTTCAGTAAAAGATGCACAGCGTCAAAATGCCCGAAGTTGGATGCTACGCGAACCGCGGATTCCCGGTAGCTCGTTTTGCCCCTCGTTGATACGCCATTTTCGATGAGAAAACGGAGCATTTCCATCAGCTTTGGTCCATAATCGAGAGCGCTCGCATAGATGGCGTTGATCATGGCGTCGTAACCATGTGCATCCCGATAATGGATATCGGCGCCGACGGCGATCAGATCGGATATTTTTTGCGTGTCGCCCGCCACAATGGCTTCCTTAAGTTCGTTGTGAAGCGAGACTTGTTCCGCACTCTTGACGGCGTCCTTTGTTTTGTCTAGGTCCACAAGCATCTTAGCCCAGCGTGCATCTGTTTGATCAAGATATTCCGCGTCAACGCCTGCGATTGTGAGTGTGACTTCGCAGCCCAAATCCGTCGGCGCAATCTCCACGGTGACGCGTGTGGTTTTGAAACTGACGATGCGCTCGATAACGTCAAACACCAAGCGTCTTGGACGATCAATCTCCAGATATTGGCCGAGGCGCGCAATGTTCTCGTCGCTGGGATACTTACCGATGGTGAAGCGTCCGCCGACACGGGCGTCGATAGATACGATCGGTATTTTGCCATCCGGAGGGGCGAAGAGCCACTTGCCCACGCTTTCCGGGTCGAACCAGGCATCGAAGATTTGCTCAGGCGAGGCGTCAAAATGGCGAGTAATAGCAACGGTCCCGGTCGGCTGCTCGGTCATGGGGTTCTCTCCTTCGTCCGAGGGAATGATATTCGAGTTTGCATTCCGTGTCAAGCGAACGGGAGGCGAAACGCAAAAAGCCCCGCCGACCGAAGTCAGGCGGGGCTTTACGAATAAGTGATTAGAAGTCGAACTTGTCGATGTTATCCTTGTTGAAGACGAGGATGTCGCCCAGTAGGATCTTGTCGCCGTCGATCTTCTTTTCTCCCAGCTTGCCGGCGGTGAAGGTGGTGGCGCCGGGCTTGAGCTTGCCGGTCGCGACGGCTTCGGCGGCGTAGATGGTCAGGTAGCCCAGGTCTTCCGTGTTCCACAGGACGACGGATTTGACCGTGCCGCTCTTGACATACGGCTTCATGTTGTTGGGGGTGGACAGGCCGGTCACCAAGACTTGGCCGGATTTGCCCGCCTGCTTGATGGCTTCGGCGGCTCCTGGGAAGGCGACGCTGCTGATGCCGAAGACGCCCTTGAGGTCCGGGTAGGTCTTCATGAGGTCCTGGGTCACCTGGAAGGCGAGCGTCTGGTTGTCGTTGCAGGGCTTGACCCCGATGAGCTCAAGTTTCGGATACTTCTTCAAGCGCTCCTTCATGTACTTGATCCACTCGTTCTGATTGGCCGCCGTCAACGTCGCGGTCACAATCGCCACTTTGCCGGTCGGCTCCGCGCCGCCGATGTCTTTGGCCATTGTGTCCACCAGCGCGTTGCCAATCTGCTCGGAGGTTGCCTGATCGACAAAGAACTCACGCGACTCGGGCTTGCTGTCGGCGTCCCACGTCAGCGTGTGCACGCCCTGCTTACGGGCCTTCTCCATTGCGGGCGAGAGCACGTTCGGGTCGTTCGGCGAAACGCAGATGACATTCGCGCCTTTCAGCGTCCAGGATTCGATCAGGGAAGCCGCCGCCTCGGGAGCGCCATCGGTGGGCCCATCATAGACGAGGTTGACGTCGCCCAGTTCCTTCGCGGCGGCCTCGGCGCCGACGCTGCAGGAGGTGAAGTAGGCAATGCCCTTTTGCTTCGGCAGAAGATAAACATTAACCTTTTGCCCGGCGGCGACGGTGGTAGGGCCACCGCCCGTGGTGGAGCCGTTATTCTTGCCGCAGCCGGTCGCCAGGACGGCGCCGCAGAGCAGACCGAAGGTGATTGGGCGAATGAGATGTCGCATGCGTGTTCCCTTTGATGATGAGATATGTTTGATGTGACCTGCTCCGGCGCTCCGCCGCAGACCCACCCCGGCCCTTGGGGCCACCCCTCCCGCAACGGGAAGGGT
>NZ_JBDSQY010000323.1:0-21589 GCF_039929585.1 Capsulimonas sp. | reverse complement strand
CTGGAAACCGTCGGGTCGAACGTCGTCGTCAATCAAGTCGATGAAGGCACGGCGAATTACACCACGGCGCCGATCACCAAATGGATGTCCTGTACCGCCGATGGCGAGTTCAGCAGAGGCTGGTGGGGCGGCAACGGCGCCACGTACGTCACCGGACCGATGGGCGGCCAGCCGGTTGGCCCCTCGCAGCCTAACACTCCGGCCACGCATACCGATGGAGCGAATTACGTGGCGGCGGACGGCCATGTCAAATACTTGAAGCCAACTCAAGTTTCGGGCGGCTGGCAGGCCTACAGCACCACCGCGCCGCAGAATACCCATGAATCGGCCGGAACCGATTCGATGGTGATCAGCGGAACGACCAAAGCGCAGATGACGATGAGTCCGTTTTAGACGGACGATTCGCACTTAGTATTTGATGTTACGCAGAGACTGCCTGGCGATTAAACACCCGCAAGCGGTTACCCGGGCTAGCAGTGCACGATGTCGCCCTTCGGAGACCCCAGAAACGCATTCGAAGACGTTCTTACTGGAGTGCCCGGAGGGGCACATCGTGCACTGCTAGCCGCGACTTCAGTCGCCGGGCGCAGTGTGCGTAACATCAGTTAGTATATGGACTATATTTGCATTTTTCGTAAAATCTTGCAGGATCGTCTTCATCAGCGCCATCATGGAATTGCGAAATATTATAACTTTTCTGCGCGATTTTCTATCGACATTGTTTCGATCATACTATATAATGACGTCAATATCCCAATCAGGCGTCACCATTTTTTACTCAATACGACCTTTAAGGCGAATCTGTGACGGATATTATTCACCCTGGGTGAAACGCTTCAATTATCTTTAGGAGAAATTCATGTTTACCAATCATCGACGGAGCCTGATTGGCTTCACGCTTATCGAATTGCTCGTAGTCATCGCCATTATCGCGATTCTTGCCGCCATTCTTTTCCCTGTCTTCGCCAAAGCCCGCGAAAAGGCCCGCCAGATCAGCTGCGCCTCCAACGAGCGTCAGCTTGGCCTCGGATTTATGCAGTACTCGCAGGACAACGACGAGAGATATCCGCAGGGTTCAAATAACGCCACCTGGGGGCAAGGCTGGGCCGGTCAAATTTTCCCTTACGTGAAGAGCGCCGGTCTCTACAAGTGCCCTGATGACAGCTCATCGCCCAGCTCCGCCACTACAAGCGTCGTATCGTACTGTATCAACAAGAACCTTACCCCGGATCAAGGGTTCAGCAGCCTCGCCGGACTGACCGCTCCCACCAACACCGTGTTACTGTGTGAGGTGAATGGCGCGAATAACATCAATTTTACGAACGTGCCGAGCTCCGATAATTCTTCGCCCGATGCGATTGGTATTGATAACTACGACGGCAGCGGTCAATGGGATACCGGTTATTTGCTGGGTACGCAGGCAAAGCCGTGGAACTCTCATATCCGGAGTAGCACCGGCCGTCACACGGACGCTTCCAACTTCCTGCTCTGTGACGGGCATGTGAAGTGGTTCAAGCCCGGCAATGTTTCCACGGGCTATACCGCCCAGGCGGTGGACTGCAACACGCGGTCCGGATCGTCGACGCCCGCCGGCAACCCCGCCTGCTCACAGAACTGGCGCGCCGCCGGAACGTCCGTTTCGAGCGACTCCGCGAACGGCAATGCCTCCATCGCCGCCACATTCAGTCCTATCTAAATTTCGAGCGCTCGATTTGCGTGGCCTTCTGGACGGTCCCTCCCTCAGTTTTGGGGGAGGGACTTTTTTCGCCCGACCCGTTTACTTGGACGTTTTCTCTAATTTGGCGGCGCGAAAGCGCGAGCGGTACGCACGCGGGCTGAACATCGTATATTTTTTGAAGTGGAGAGAAAAGTAGCAGAGTTCAAAGCCTGCTTCGCTGGCGATTCTACTGATAGGCTCGTCCGTGTTTTCGAGCATCGCGCGGGCGTACTCTAAACGCTGGATGTCGAGGTACTTCATCGGACCGATCCCGGCATACTTACGGAAAAGATGCGACAAGTTTGACACCGACATGCAGCTTCGTGCCGCGACGCTCGCCAGCGAAATGTCCTGCTCGAAGTTCTCGCGCATAAAATCCATCGCCGCCAGAATGCGGGGGTCGATCGTGCGATGCTGTGACAATGGATTCCCGAGATCGCATTGGAGCAAGACAAGCTCCAGAGCGTTCGACATAAATTGCTGCTTGCGATGGAATAATTCCTTCGAATATTGGGCGACATGCTGCATTGCCGAAACGATGTTTTCCCATTGAACGGCGTCCGTAATCCTGATCTCCATCAATCCATCGTTATGCTTCGGCCACTGCATGAGTTCCACCCACTCTTTTTGCGGCTGGAAGTGGATCCAGGTGTAGTCCCAGGATGTTTCTTCGGTTCCGTAATCGTGTTTAATACCAGGCGGAATCAAGACGACCGAGCCGACGGTGGCGTACAAGTCATGATCGACGCCGTGAAATATCCCCTGTCCCGCCGTGGTCGCCAGAATCTGCCAGTCATCGGTGCCGGATTCGCGTATCAGCCGGTAGCCGTGGCGGACACGCCCGTGTCCCACGTAAATGGGGCCGTCATTCTCCAGCCAAGCCTGAGCGATATGTTCTCGTTTCATCGTAAATGGCGTCCCTCTGCAATTTAATTAAACCTTAAGCGCCCCAACTTCAAAGAGGTGCAGAGACAATTGTAAAATATTATAACTTTTCTGCGCGATTTTGTATCGACGCCGTTACCATAATCAACTATAATGACGCCAATATAACGTCACAGGAATACCTATGCCAAAATCACAACTGATGAGGGCCGTCCTCATCGTCGCGGCGGCCGTTCCGCTTCTTTCCACGATCGGCTACGGAGCCGATCCAAATCCACGCGAGCGGATCTTGTTCGACGCCGATTGGCGTTTTTTGCTGGAGCCGGGGACGTCCCCCACACTGTCCGGGGCGGCGACTGTCGGCGGATGGCGCTGGCAGGCGACGGTTGCGGCGGCGGGTGATCCGCCGGCGGTCGATGTCGATACGAGCGGCGCGAGTTGGGCGGACGCCGCCGTGGGGCAGGACCTATTCGGCGGCAAGCCGGGCTATGTATGGCTGAACGCCGTGCTTCCGGATGTCGCCGGCCCGGGACGCGTCATCCGCTTTGGGGCCGTGGACGATAAGGCCGATGTTTATGTCAACGGAAAGAAGCTGCTGCATCACGAAGGCTGGAACCAGCAGTTCGATGTTCCGCTGGACGATGTTTGGAACGCGAACGGGCGTAACGTGGTGACGGTCCGGGTGGAGAACGGGCAGGCCGCCGGCGGACTGGTGCGTGATGTCTCTGTGGGACGCGTTCCCGTCGCAGGCCCGGTTCCCGCGGTCACTCCGGCGCAGACCGAATTCCGGGACTTCAACTGGCGCAAGGTCCACCTGCCGCACGATTACTGCATCGAAGGGACATTCACGCCTCAGGGCGACGCCAGCCACGGCTCGCTGATCCCCGTGCCGGCATGGTACCGCAAGACCTTCACGCTCCCGGCGGCGGACCAGGGGAAGAGCCTCTGGATCGACTTCGACGGCGTATATCGCAATTCGGAAGTTTATCTCAATGGCCATCGCCTGGGCGGTCACGCCTGCGGCTATACGCCGTTCCGCTTCGATATCTCAAAGGACGCCGTTTACGGCGGCAAGAACGTGCTGTCCGTGCATGTCGATCCGACGGCGTCTGAAGGCTGGTGGTATGAAGGCGCGGGGATCTACCGTCATGTCTGGCTCAACAAAGCCGCGCCCGCGCATGTCGCTCCGTGGGGAACGTTTGTCGCCTCTCAGGTGAAAGACGCTCTGGGCAAGCCTTCGGCGACCCTGACAATCACCACGACCGTGGCGAACGACGGGGCCGCGTCCGACGCCGTGGTCGTTTCCAAAATCTACGGGCCGGACGGAAAAATCACCGCGCAGACCCAGTCGCCGCTGGCGCTCCCGGCGGGCGCTGCTGGGACAGATGTCACGCAGACGGCGTCGCTGCCGTCCGCGCGTCTCTGGTCTATTGAAAAGCCACAGCTTTACCGTCTGCACACGGAAATCATGCAGGGCGGCAAAGTGATCGATACCGAGGATACGAGCTTCGGAGTGCGGTCCATTCGATGGGACGCCGAGAAGGGCTTCTTCCTCAACGAAAAGCCGGTCAAAATTCAGGGTGTCTGCAACCATCAAGACTTCGCCGGCGTCGGCGTCGCCATTCCCGACACGCTGCAATATTGGCGCGTCAAGAAGATGCAGGGGATGGGCGCGAACGCCTGGCGTACGTCGCACAACCCACCGAATACCGCCGTTCTGGACGCTTGCGATAAAATGGGCATGCTGGTGATGGACGAGAACCGTCACTTCGGCGATACCGAAGATGGTAAGGCGAACCAGACGACGCCTTATGAAGACCTTTCCGAAGTACAGACGATGGTGCGCCGCGATCGCAATCACCCGAGCGTCATCCTCTGGTCTATGAGCAATGAAGAGTTCAATGTCGAGGGAACGGAGCACGGCGCCAAGATTTTTGCGGCGATGAAGGCGGCGGTCTTGAAGTTAGACACCACGCGTCTTGTGTCGTGCGCCATGGACAGCGGCTATAATTCGCCCGACGGCATCACTTCCGTGGAAGATTTGCAGGGGATCAATTACCATCCGTTCGATTACGACGCCTTCCATAAAGCGCACCCTACGATGCCTCTGTACGGGAGCGAGACCTCCAGTCAGGTCGCCACGCGCGGCGTCTACACTGGAGAGCCTTTCAAGAACGACTCGGGATCGTTCATCGGGATCCCCGACAAAGGCTATGTGACAGCTTACGGCGTCAATGCGCCGACCTGGGCGCAAACGGCTGAGAACGCCTGGAAATCCATCGGTGAGCGTCCGTTTGTCGCTGGCGGATTTGTCTGGACTGGCTTCGATTACAAGGGCGAGCCGACCCCCTTCGGCTGGCCGGACGTCAACTCAAACTTCGGCGTGGTGGACATGGCCGGCTTCCCTAAGGATAGCTACTGGTACTATCAATCGGTGTGGGGATCGAAGCCCGTCACCCATTTGCTGCCTCACTGGAACTGGCCCGGCAAGGAAGGACAGACCGTCAAAGTCTGGGCCTTCAGCAACGCCGACAGCGTCGAACTGTTCCTGAACGGCCAGAGCCTCGGCAAAAAGCCCATGCCTCATCTCGAACATGTCGAATGGGATGTGAACTATGCGCCGGGAACGCTCGAAGCGCGCAGCTATGACGCCTCCGGCAAAACGGTTTCCACGGACAAAGTGGAAACGACGGGTGCGCCCGCATCTCTACAGCTGACAACGGACCGCACCCAGATTTCGCCAGACGGCGAGGATCTGACCGTAGTCGAAGTCCGTGTAGTAGACGACAAAGGCCGTGTCGTTCCTATGGCGGACAACCGAATCTCCTTTGAGACCATCGGCGCCGGCCACATCACTGGCGTCGGCAACGGCGATCCAAGCGACCATGATCCGGATCAAGCCCCCAACCGCCGTGCATTCCAAGGGATGGCCATCGTACTCGTCGGCTCGGGCGACGCGAAGGGCGTGATCAAGCTCACGGCGACCGCC
Organism: Capsulimonas sp.; assembly: GCF_039929585.1. Classification (NCBI taxonomy): domain Bacteria; kingdom Bacillati; phylum Armatimonadota; class Armatimonadia; order Capsulimonadales; family Capsulimonadaceae; genus Capsulimonas; species Capsulimonas sp. Next base: position 15,998 of record NZ_JBDSQY010000323.1, on the reverse strand, counting down.
CCGGGGCTGAAGCCCGCGACGCTCGATCTGCAGGCGAAGTAAACGCGCGGAGATTTCAGAAAAGAAAACGCCCGGCTGCGAATAGCAGCCGGGCGTTTTCGTTTGGCAATATCGTGCCGGCGAGATAGGATTTTGCGTCCGCAATCACGAACATTGGTGAGACACCTGAATCCCTGGAGGCGCTGATTGAGCGACCATAAATTTCGTCCGCTGCCGATACCGCCCCGATCGCCCTTCTTTTCCTGGCTTCTGCGAATTTCCAGCGTGGGCCTGGCGCTCTTTTGCTACCAGGCCTATCGCCACAACTTCCAAATCAATCCACAGAAGCCCGTCGGCCATTTGCTGACCCAGGCGCTATTTTTAGCCGCTCCTATTTTATGGGCGTTCGCCCTGGTTCGCCTGCCGCAGACGACTGTCGACGGCGAAATGATTCTCTGTCAAAACCCGCCTTCGGAACTCGCCACGCGCAATTGGTGGAGCATTCTTCTTTATCTGACGCCCGCAATTACCGGCGTGATCCTGCTTGCCGAGCAGCTGGCGCAAAATCCAGTCGCCATGACGTTAGCGCACATGACTTTGGGAAGCGCACTGCTGACCGCCGCCGCGCTGTTCGCCGCTGCTCTCTGCGTCGCATGCATTCGTTTGACGCGCGGAACTCTGAGCCGCTTGAGCGACGGCCTGCGCCTGGGAAGCTCGCTCTTTCTGCCCTGGGAAACAATCGGCTCTGTCGTACAGAGCGGCGAGTTTTATGGGTTTTGCGCGCCGGGCATGGATGGGGTCACTGGGTCCTACGTCCGCGTCAAAGATCCCGAAGCGCGGCAATGGCTTGACGGAGCGCTGACGGAAGTGGGCGCGCGCGTTCGCAGCCAGCCGACTCCGCTGGATTACGCATTGCAACTCGCGTGTATTGTCATCTCAGGAGGAGCCGTCGCGCTGGGCGTATGGCTGCACGGCGCACACGGCGTGTCGTGGCAGTGGGTGCTCTTGATCGAAACCGCCGCTGCGCTCGCAGGTATTTCGGGCATCGAGATGCTGCGCGGCTTCGCCCGCGTGGAGCGCCTCAAGCCGGAGCTAAGTCGGCAAACTCCCATCTCAGCGCCTCAAGCGCCAGTGAAATTTGACGACCATTTGAATTGGTGCGTGACGACGGAAGAGGGAGAAACGGTAACACGGCGGGTTACGTTTGGACAGGGGCCAGACGGTGACGCCGCAGACGACTGGAACGCCATGGTCGATCTCGGTTACACGCTTCCACGTGAACGGCAAACCGACGCTCAGCGTATTGCGGGCGATGTGCTGAAGTACGAGGGGGAAGTCATGAACGGAGGCCATATGCAATATTTTGAGAACCGTGGCGTGGACGCCGCCGAAGCGACAATTCGTGCGCTGGAAACTCTGGGGGCGCAGGATCATCTGGCGACCCTCACAGCGGCTCTTGCGGCGTGGCGTGGCCAAACTCGCAAACCAATCCGGTCGGCGCAGGAATACTCAGCCAGGGCGATGGAGGGCGAATTTGACGCGCTCGACAAGCAATACTACGCGACGAACCCGGATCTGAACACATATCTCCGGAAGTATTTAGCCGAGCATCGCAATGAGTTCATTGTCGATCGGCCTTTTGATCGGTAAATGGCTTCAGCGGTGATGCTACGTCAAATAGAAATATAGCCATTATATATCCAAAATAGGCTATTGACTCATAATGACTCGCGTGGTAAACTGTTATTGGTAGTTTGGATATATTATGGTTATTGCTTCTGATCTCTCAAAACGACGTCTTCCCGCTTATCTGGAAGTAAGCCAGAACCTGCGTGAGCGGATCGAAGCTGGGCAGTATGCGCCGGGAGAATGGCTGCCGGCGGAGCGAGATCTCGCCGTGGAAATGAAAGTCAGCCGGCCGGTTATTCAGGCGGCCTTCAAGCATTTGCGCGAGGAAGGCGTTCTTACTCAGCAAGGCCCCGGGCATCGGCCGCGCGTGAGCGATCAGATCGGCGCCATGGGCAATCAAGGCTCGCCCGGGCCTAAATCACAGACGATTGTGGCCATCATGTCCAACGGTCCGGGGCTGGTTTGCGGGCATAACATCCTGCATGGGATCAATACGGCTCTTCGCGAGACGGAAGCGCCCTACCAGCTTGTCATTTACGATACCGATGAAGCTTACAAGCAGCGAAATGACGATGCGACCGATCCGTCGTGGGAGCGAAAATATCTCGAACAGGTGGAGCGGGACGGCGCCGCCGGCGTGATCTTATTCCACAGTGCGGGTAAGGAAACGACGCCCGTGATTGCCCGCATCCAGCAGCAGGGAATCCCACTGGTGATGATCGATCGCTATTCGGACGACATTGATTGCGATTTCGTGGGTACGGACAATCGGTCCGCCGCAAAAGCGGCGGTTGAGCATCTGATCGAACTGGGCCACCGCCGGATCGGTTATGTGCTCGCCAGCGAGCGGGTGACTTCCGTGGAAGAGCGACTGGCCGGTTACCGATCCGCGCTCGAAGCGAATGGTATCCGCTATGCGCCGGAGCTGGTGATGTCCGCCTGCTCCCCGGCGCGGCCCGCGCTGGAGTATTTTTCGAAGATGGAAAAGCCGCCCACCGCGATCTTCGCGGTGCACGACTTTGTGGCGTTCGAGCTCATTCACGAAGCGGAGAAGATGGGGATAAGGACGCCCGAAGATCTGAGCATCGTCGGGTTCGATGACATCGAATCCTACGGGCCTCGCGCGGGCATCTTGACGACGGTTCGCCAGCCTTTCCTGGAAATTGGCCGGCGCGCGGCGGAGCTTGTGCTGAGCCGTCAAAGCGCTCCGGCGCCACGGGCGAACAGACATATTTTCTTGCCGGCGACGCTGATCATCCGAAGTTCGTCCGCCGCTCCACGGTCCACCGCGAAGGATAACTTTGTTGTTCCAGCCGATTTTTTGACGAAGGGGGATGGTTAAAGCCAGACTGACATCGGACTGTATTGAAAACATATTCATCATACGAGACTTAATCCAATATGGAAAGGCAGTGTTATGAAACGGAACCAAGCGTTCACTCTGATCGAACTGCTAGTTGTTATCGCGATAATCGCGATTCTGGCTGCAATCCTTTTTCCTGTCTTTGCGGCGGCGCGCGCCAAAGCCCGGGACATCACGACGATTTCCAACCTCAGGCAGGTGTCCATCGGAGCGCTGCAGTATCAGCAGGACAACGATGGCTACAGCATGGTCTACCAGCTTTACGATTATCCGTGGAGCGGATGGGGCGTGCTGATGCAGCCCTATCTCAAATCGACCAGCGTCTGCTTCGACGCGCAGAGATCGGTACCCTACGTCCAGATCGATCCTGCCGGCCAATGGGGATGGAGTACGACCATCGCCATCAATCGGTTTGGATATGCGTCCGCATCACGCAACGCGGCGGATCAGGTCAATCCTGACCAGCTGCAGAGCCCCTCGACTCGCGCCGCATTCGTGGCGCAAGGTGATGCGGTGGATAAAAACCCCGCGACGAGCAGCGATCTCTACTCGATGCACTGGATCGACGGACAGCGCTCCGCTTGCCCGAACACGGCCAATTACAAAGACCCCAATCAATGGCAGTACAACCGTGTCTATCAAGGCGCCAAGGATTATCACCGGGGGACGCTACCCGTCGCATTCGCCGATGGCCATGTGAAGGCGATCAATATGTCGCAGTATATTGGGGGCGATAAAACTTATGGCGATTGCGAAGCGAAGTATTTCGATCCCAATGTCAGCGCGGCGCCGGGCACAAAAGAGTATAAGCTCCAGGAAATGTGGGGACGGTGGTGGGACTCGTCGTTCTAACGCTGGGCGTGAAAGCGATTAATGGAATACAGGGAGCCCTCAGACTCTCTTTGAGGGCTATCCCTGCGTTCGCTGGGAGAACATTGATATGACAGGAAAACTCTCTCCCAAGGCGTTTTGGGGGATCTGCATCGCGGTGGTGGCTGCCGTCGTTGCGGTCGTGGCCATTTTCATCCGCAGCAGCGATCCTGCGTCGCAGGGCCCAATCGCGTACAAGAAATACGATATGGGAGCGCACATGCAAGAGATGCGCGGCAAAGAAGCGGCGGGGCGCTGATGCGCCCCAAGCGATATGCTTTCGGCCGGCGTTAATGCCCGCCGCCCTGGGCCGGGCCAGCACTTGGCTTGGGTTTGCGGATCAAGAGAATGGCGGGCGCGGTGGCGACGAAGCACATTAAGATCAGCATAAAGGCGTCGTCGTAGGCGAGCGTGCGCGCCTGGCGCATCAGGGTCTGTCCCATAATGCCGAGTGCCTGCTGTTTGGCGTCGAAGAGCGACGAGCCATGGATATGCAGCATCGCCGTCAGTCCCTGCAGACGCGATTCGAAGATTGAGTTGCCGCTGGTGTAATGCGGCAGCAAGTGTATTCGGTGAAACTGTGTCATGTTTCCGATGTAAGTCGCTAGAACGGCGATGCCGAAGGAGCCGCCAAGCTGCCGCGAGAGGTTGATCAGACCGGACGCCTGCTGGATCTCCTGCGGCTTCAGACTGCTGAAGGCGGCCATGTTGATTGGCGTGAACAGCAGACCCAGCCCCAGGCCGCGAATCAGCAGCGCGAAGGCGGCGCTTTCCTGGCCGCTCTGCGGCGTCATATGGCCCAGGTCCCACATCGACGCCATAAAGAGAATGACTCCCAGGCAAAGCAGTAGGCGAAGGTCCACCAGAGGTTTGCTGCCGTTTAAGAGGCGTCCGCAGACCAGGGCGCTGAAGGCGGTCGCGAGGCCGCCCGGAAACAGGGCGAGCCCTGTCTGAGTTGGCGTGAATCCCAGGATATCTTGCGTAAAGACCGGAAAGATGTAAATGCCGCCAAATAGGCCGAAGCCGAGGGAGAGAAACAGGAACAAGCAGGCTGACAACTGACGGTTATGCAGCACGCGGAAATTTACGACCGGCGTCGCGTTGCGCGGCGATAGCTCCCAGGCGAACATCGACGCCAGGGACAGGCCGGAGACAATGGCGAGACGCAGAATCCAGGGATCGTTGAACCAGTCGTTCTTTTGACCTTCCTCCAGCACATACTGCATCGTGCCGAGGCCCACGGCGAGGAGTCCGATGCCCAGCCAATCGATCTTCGCCTTGCTGAGAGGCGTGGGTGGGTCATGAAGAAACGTTGTTACGAGCGCCACCGACGCTAGGCCGATCGGGATGTTGATGAAGAAGCACCAGCTCCACGTGTAGTTGTCCGTGATCCATCCGCCCATCGTCGGTCCGATTGTCGGCGCCACGATGATACCCATCAAGAAGATCGCCTGGACCATCCCCTGTTCTTCCTTGGGAAAGATCTGCCGCAAGGTCGCCTGCGCCGTGGAGAGCAGCGCCGCGCCGCCCGCGCCCTGGAGGATACGCCAAAAAACGATCTCAATCAGTCCCCGCGATGTGCCGCAGAAGAACGATGAGATAATAAACAGGAAGATCGAAAAGGTCAGATATCGCTTGCGTCCGAAGCGCGCCGTCAAGAACGCCGTCATCGGGAGCACGACGACATTAGACAGGATGTAGCCCGTGGAGACCCACGCAATATCCTGCACCGTCGCCCCCAAATTTCCCGCCATCGTCGGAAGCGAGACATTCACAATGGTTGTGTCAAGCACCTCCATCATCGACGCCATGATCAATCCCAGCAAAATCAGCCAGCGCGCCGCGATGAGTTCGCCCGGCGGATTTCCCGCCGCGACCTGGGTCGCCATTTTTGCATCTCTCCGTTCTTAACGTAAAAAAACAGGCATCATATTGTATCACGTTGCGTCGCATTTAGACAATCTGGGAAATATTTCAACAGTTAAGAAAATATTTTAATGGTCTGCGAAATGTATGAACGAGCGATTCTTTCACAGTTTTGAGTAAAATCATGGTAGAAAGAGTGGGTTATTGAAGATTTTCGCCTCGCAGAGCGCTGCGGACGTGCATACGGCGAAATACAATGGTATACTGAACGGGAACAAATTGGGATCGCATTTTCGTAGATAACTTCTTGCGAATAACGACCTTGGGGAGAGCCTTGACAATACGCGAGTTTATGGACCGGAATTACCGGCACTTCAATTCCGCAGTCTGTGTAGACGCCGCGAAAGCGTGGAATGAGCATTTAGAAAACGGCGGGAAGATGTTCCTGACGCTGGCCGGCGCGATGAGCACGGCGGAGCTGGGAATTTCTGTCGCTGAGTTGATTCGGCAAGACAAGGTGCACGGCATCTGCTGCACCGGCGCGAACCTGGAAGAAGATGTCTTCAACCTGGTGGCGCACACGCATTACGAGCGAATCCCGGGATACCGGGCGCTGACCGCCGAGGACGAAGTCGCGCTGCGCGACCGGGGCATGAACCGTGTGACGGACACGTGCATCCCTGAGGATCAGGCGATTCGGCGTATTGAAGACCACGTTCTGGAGCTTTGGAAAAAAGCCGACCAGGCGGGTGAAAGTTATTTCCCTTATGAGTTCATGTACCAGCTGCTCGGCAGCGGGGTTCTGGAAGGATCGTACGAGATCGATCCCAAGGATTCCTGGCTGCTGGCCGCGCGGGAGAAAAATCTGCCGATTTTTGTTCCCGGCTGGGAGGACTCGACACTGGCCAATATCTTCACGAGCCATGTGATCAGCGGTGATATCAGCCGATACGGCGTCGTCAAAACCGGCGTTGAGCTGATGGGCTTTCTGGTTCATTGGTATAAGGAGATCACCGCCAACTCGTCGCTCGGCTTTTTCCAAGTCGGCGGCGGCATTGCCGGAGACTTCCCGATCTGCGTCGTTCCGCTGATCGCCCAGGACCTCCAGGAAGAGTGCCGGCTCTGGGGCTACTTTGCCCAGATCAGCGACAGCACAACCTCGTATGGTTCGTACAGCGGGGCTGTGCCGAACGAGAAGATCACCTGGGGAAAACTCGATTCGTCGACCCCCAGCTTTATCATTGAATCGGATGCGACCATTGTCGCTCCGCTTATCTTCAACTACGTGCTAGGCAACTAAGCACGACGTTCTAGGAAACTAGCCGGTCACACAGGAAAATTTTTATTCGAAGAATGAAAAATCACACAACTTATGGCGCCCACTTAACACTCCGAATTGCAAACATCGAACGACGGCATGCTCTTCAAGGCCCCCACGGGGTCTCGGATCTGCTCGTCGACCTTATCGACCGGATCGGCATGCGCATCCTGGCAGGCCCCCTCACGGCTGAGGAGACCGGGGACCCGGAACGCCGCGGCTGGTCCAGCGTGGCGATTCTTTACGAGTCCCACTGCGCGATCCACACTTATCCAGAACTCGGGGAAGCATTCCTCGACGTGTTCTCCTGTAAGACATTTCCCATCGCCGCCATCACCACGCTGCTGACAGAGCGCTTTGGCGAATTCGCGATCGTCGAGCAAAGTCTCACCGACCGCGGCATTCACTGGGGACCGAACGTCGAGAAAGAGCTCGCCTCCTGGGTGCTGACTCGGAGCGGGAGCTAGGACGCATGCCCGGCTATTCGTTTCTTCCGCCATTCAACTTCCTGGGCCTCGCCCCGGAAGACAGCGCCTACGAGACCAGCCGGGCTCTGATCCTCCCGATCCCATACGACGCCACAACAAGCTACAAAGGCGGCGCCAAGGACGGCCCCCGGGCCATCCTAGAAGCGTCCGCCCAGATTGAGCTTTACGACGTAGAGCTGGACGCCGAGCCGGCGCTGGAGTGGGGCGTACATACGCTTCCCGCTCTTGCGCCGGATCTGCGCTCGGCTGAAGACGCCGTCAAATCCATCGCCGCCGCCATCGCCGACCTGCCCTGCCGCGAAAAACTGGTCTGCGTTCTCGGCGGCGAGCACACCGTCAGCGTCGGAGTGGCGCGCGGCCTCCACACCCACTTCGGCGAATTCGTGACCGTGCAGCTCGACGCCCACGCGGACCTGCGCGACGAGTACCACGAAACTCCGTTCAGCCACGCCTGCGCCGCCCGGCGCATCTTAGAACTCGGCGGCGAAGTCATCCAATTCGGCATCCGCTCTCTGGATCGCACCGAAGCCGACTTCCTCAAAGAGAACCCCGATAAAGTCACCGCGCATCTCGCCTCCGCAATGCGCCATGATAAATCCTACCTCACCGCCCTTATCGAAAAGATCAAAGGCAAACAAGTCTTCCTCACCATTGACCTCGACGCCTTCGACCCCAGCGTCATTCCCGCGACCGGCACCCCCGAACCCGGCGGCCTGCTCTGGTACGACGTCCTGGAGATCGTCCAAACCGTCGCCCGCGAAAGCACGGTCATCGGCTTCGACGTCGTCGAACTCGCCCCCATCCCCGGCCTCCACGCCCCCGATTTCACGGCGGCGAAGTTAGTCTATAAAGTATTGACGGCGGTTTTAGGGAAAGAATAGGCGGCAAGAGGCGCCGGCGGTTAAAACCGCGCCTGCGAGAGCGCAGAAGTCCACCTGCGTGGACTACATCATCCTTGCCATTAACGCCTACAATTCGCGTTTTATAATACGATTTCGTGATCGATTATGTAACCCACGCAGGTGGGTTTCTGCGCTCTTGCAGGCGCGGTTTTAACCGCTGGCCGACCGAGATCAGTCCGCCACCGTCAGTCCAGAACTGCCGCCGTCTTCCCATCCCCATCCTCGCGCGACGGATTCCCATCCCAGCGCATCGCCTTCAATCACGTTTTTCAGCCCTAATTTCTCCATCAGATAAAGCGCCTGGGCGCGATGGTGCATGCTGTGCGTGATCAAATGCGTTATGCCGCCGCCTAGCGAACGCTTACCGCCGCTGCCGCCGACCCACATTTCATCCGCGCGCCCTTCGCGCTCCACGCGCGTCGCCAGTTCCGCAAGCTCTTTCGAGACGAGTGAGTGGCGCCTCAGCCACCCATCGATCCCATATGTCTCCGCTAAGACTCGGTCGGGTCGTCCCATCATTCGGTCCATGTGGATTTCTGCGCATTCGATCATATGGACAAACGTGTCGCGCAGGCTTCGGTCGCCGATGTCGAAGATTTGGTCCAGCTGCGCATCGGTAAGTTCGCGGCAGCGGAACAGTAATTGGCGTGTCGTCCAGGCATCGTGTCCGAGCAGGCGGTCGAGAATGGTCATAAGGAAGCCTCTTGAATAGATGTGTTCCGATAAGCATACCGCGTTGACTTGCTTTTTGTTTGACACAAAGGAGCCAGCGAATGAATTCGCGCCTATAAGCACAGTCATCCACCTGCGTGGATTTCGGAGCTTACGGCACATCAACTATGCCTGCTGCATAAATCTGAACCCGCGAAGGCGGGTGACTGTACTTTTAGCCGTGAATTCATTCGCCAGGCTCTTGCTCAGACTGCGCCATTAATTCCGCAAATTACATTAACTGCCGGACACCAAGGCCCAACAAAAAAGCCGCCGGAGCAATCCGGCGGCGATTCTGTTTCTTTGATTTGGCCGATCTTATTCCAGTCCCGACTCCGCCCACTCGACGGCGCGCGTGAGCGCGCGCATCTTCGCCAATGTCTCCCGATACTCGTACTCGGGGACGGAGTCGGCGACGACGCCGCCGGCGGCGGCGAGGTAGATGGTGTCGCCTTTCACGAGGGCGGTGCGGATGGTGATGGCGGTGTCCATGTCGCCGCTGTAGGAGAAGTAGCCGATGCCGCCGCCGTAGTGGCCGCGACGGGTGGGTTCTAATTCCTCGATGATCTCCATCGTGCGGACTTTGGGCGCTCCTGTGAGCGTGCCGGCGGGGAAGGAGGCGCGCAGAACGTCGAATTGGTCCAGGTCGTCGCGCAGCGTGCCCGTCACTTCGGAGACGATGTGCATGACGTGGGAGTACTTCTCGATCACCATCAGTTCATCCACCGTGACGGTGCCGTATTTGGCGACGCGGCCGATGTCGTTGCGGCCCAGGTCCACCAGCATGATGTGCTCGGCGCGCTCTTTCTCGTCGGCCAGCAGGTCTGCGGCGATGGCGTCGTCCTCGGCGGGCGTCGCGCCGCGCCCGTGGCGCGAGCCGGCGATGGGGCGGATGGTCACTTGCCGATTGATCTCGGAAACCAGCACCTCGGGGGATGCGCCGACAAGCTTGGTGTCGCCGAAGTCCAGATAGAACATATACGGCGAGGGGTTAATGGAGCGCAGGGCGCGATAAACATCGAACGGATGCGCCGCGAGCTTCTTCGACATCCGCTGGCCGATTTGCGCCTGGAAGGTGTCGCCGGCGGCGATATATTCCTTGGCTTTCAGAACCGCCTCAATGTAGTTTTCTTTGGTGCGGTTCGGAACGAACTCCGTACACTCCTCGGGACGCGGCGGAGCGGGCAGGGGCGTTGGACCCTTCAGGCGCTCCAGCAGCGCCTCGATTTTGGCCACGGCGGCATCGTACTGCGCGCCAGGATCGGCGCCGCTTTCGACACGCGCGTTGCAGAGCGCGAGCATCTTGTGCTTCACATGGTCGAAGACTAAAAGAGCGTCGGTGAACAAGAAGATCGTGTCATCCAGGCCAAGGTCGTCCGTCGCCAGCTCCGGCAGCTTTTCGAAGAAGCGCACCGTATCATAGGCGATCATCCCGACCGCGCCACCGACAAAGCGCGGCAGTTCGGGCGTCGGCACGTAGGTGTAGCGGCTGAGCAGACTCTTCAGAACGTGCAGCGGATCGCGCTCGCCGACCTTCAAAGTGATCGTCTCCACACGATCGCCCTCGGTCACGGTCGCCGTGTTGCCCTTGCTTCGGAAGATCAGAAAGGGATCGCTGCCGAGAAACGAGTAACGGGCCAGGTGTTCGCCGCCGGCCACGCTTTCGAGCAGAAAGCTGTTGGGCCGGTCGCCGGCGATTTTGCGAAACGCCGAAACGGGAGTTTCCAGGTCCGCCAGCACTTCGCGCCAGACCGGGATCAGGTTGCCGCGCTGAGACTTTTCAATAAATTCGTCACGTGTTGGATACAGCATTGTCGCCATAGTATACCTGAGAGCCTTCCGTCGAGAGAGATATGCCGTCTCAAATAAGGCGCGATTTCTCTATGGCGTAAACGAGACCCCGGGTATAAAACCCGGGTCTTGGGAGCCGCTTCGCGACTAAGCGTCCGTTCCGGACGCAAATGCCGCCAATCGATTACAAGTTCTTCCGTCCGGCACGGACGGTTAGCGCGAAGCGCTCCCAAGACCCGGGTTTTATACCCGGGGAGTTTTGGCTTACGTCGTCGAGAATTGTCCTTATCACAAGAAAAGGGGCCGGGAGATTTCCATTCGTGGAAACGTCCCGGCCCCTTCTCATTTCACAATTTGCGTAGTGGTCTATGCGGCGTGCGAAGGCGTTGGACGTTTCCCGGTATTGTGGGACCGCCACCACCAATTCGCGCTGCGCTGCTGACCGCCGTGCATCATGGGTTCAGTATAACAAATTGCTGAGCGGAGTGTCAATGCTTTGCCGACAATATCCCGCTGATGGTCTTAATTCTCGATATGGTCAGGGGCGTTCATGGCGGTATGGAGAACACGAACGACGCGAATAGTATCGTCAAAACTCTCGTAGTATGCGCGGTGCCCATGCCCGCTCGCGCGTCGCTTGATTACCAAGCAGCGCAAACGAGGAAAGTCCTCGACAAGCTTCCCCCATTGAGGATTTTGGGTAAGATGCTGAATTTCCTGAATCAAGAAACTGCGATATTTGTCTGCGTGTTCGAGGCCGTAGCGTTCGGCGTTGCCGGCCCAGATTTCTGCGAGATCGGCGTCCGCCTTCTCTGTAAATTCGAGTTTCACGCTTGATGCGATCGTATCCACTGGTCGCGCTGTTCCGCATGGCGGGCGTTATGTTCATCCAGGGACAGGACGCGATTCGCACGGCTATCGGCAAATCCCTCTTCCAATGCGTTCGCAAGATCCAGCGTCATGCTCATTTCCATTGACGCCGTGTTTTCAAGCCAATCGCTGACATATTCCTCAACGCTGAGATATCCGCGGCTTTCCGCCGCTTGTCGCGCTGCATTGTAGGTGCTTTCTGGAATTTTAATGGTCACTTGGTGCATAGCTGCGTTCCTTGGCTTGTGCTGAGTTTGCGAGAACATCGTCACGTGTGTCTGGATACGGCATAGTATACCTGAAAGCACGATAAGCGCTATTTGTGAGATGGGCGGCAGCACGCGGTATGGCTGCCACCAAAATAATTATTTAGCGGTTGCATTCTCCTCATCCAGAAAGCTCCGAATGGCCGAGAACGCCTGGCCCCGGTTCTTCTCCAGCAGGACCATATGCGTTCCTTCGCCGATTTCCACCCATTGCTTAAATCGCGCCCCGGTGAGCGACTTGAAGAATTCAAGCGTTAGGTCAAGAGGCGCGTCGATGTCCCATTCCGCGTGGACGAGCAGGGTGGGGGATGTGATCTCGCCGGGATCGTAGAACGGCTTGCCGGCGGTCCAATACTCGCGGATATCCTGCACGGCGCCGCTGGGGGCGCGGATGGTCTGCGTGCCTTGTGCGTCGCTGCGGGGATCGGTGGCGATGGTCGCCGACGCCCATTGATCGAACCAGCCTTCCGGGAGAAGATCGGCGCGCTTGTGTTCGGGCGCGGCGCTGAGCCAGCGCTCTTTCATTTCCGGGACAGGGATGACACGATATGCGCCGAGCGCGCCGCCTTTGTCGATGGGGGCGGGTGTGGCGCTAAGCCACTGCGGGGCGACTAAGATCAGCTTGGCGATTTTGTCGTTGTTCTGGGAGGTGTACGCGCCGGCGACGGTGCCGCCCCAGGACATGCCGAGTAGGTTGAGCGTTGCAAGATTGAGATTCTTGAGAAGGTAATTGACGGCGGAACCCAGGTGCCGAACGGCGGTCTCCGTGCGGACGATGGGCGCGTTTTGGCCGGCGGGCTGATCCATTTCGGCGGGGCGCGTCGAGCCGCCGTAGCCGCGTACGTCGAGGGCGTAGACATCATAGCCGTGTTTTGCCAGGTCGTCCATAAAGGAGACGCCGCCGAGGGGAACGTCAAACAGGCTTTCCGAAGGGAAGGTGGCGCCGTGGATGAGAAGCAGGGTTCGGTCTGCGCCGAATGGCTCCGTGGCGGCCAGACGCTTGTTTCGAATGCGCAGTTCGATCCCCGGCGTATCGCTGGGAATGAGAAATTCTTTTGCTTCAATTGCGATCTTGTGTGCGCATCGCTGCGTTGCTGTGTTCGTCATCGTTCACTCCTTGCTTAAATATAGCGCCAATCAAAGCCATCGCTTGAGCGGGTGACCAGCCCCACGGACGTATCGGCGAAGTGCGAGCTGAAGAATGGGATGTGGCGGTCGGCGGCGTACTCCAGCGCCCAGAGGCGCGACGCCCGCGCCTGATCCTGGATCATGCAGAACACGGAGTTCCATTGCGGTTGGTAGACCTGAACGGGATGGTGCATCAAGTCGCCGCTGAACAGCGCCTCCTCGCCGCGTGATGTGAGGCGAATGGACATATGGTCGAGGCTGTGTCCGGGGGATGGGAGAAACGTCAGGCCCTCAATAGTGTCTCCCGACTCGATCATGATCGCCTGTCCCGATTCAATGATCGGAACGACGCTGTCTTGATAGCAGCCGATCTGAGAGGCGTAATGGCGAGTGTCTTGCGGCGGGCCGGCGAAATAGTCGTTTTCAATTTTGGAGAACACAAACTTGGCGTTGGGAAAGGTCGGGACCCAGCGGCCATCGACAAGGCGGGTGTTCCAGCCGACGTGGTCTACGTGGATGTGCGTGAGCAGCACATAGTCAACGGATTCGGGGGTGACGCCCGCTGCGGCGAGCCGTTCCAGATAGGGTTCGTGCAGATGATCGAGAACGGGCGCTGCCGGGCGGTCCTTGTCGTTGCCCGTTGCGGTGTCGATCAAGATCGTGTGGTTCGGCGTCTTGACGACCCAGGTGTGGATGCTCTGCGCCATATGCTCTCCGGCGGCGTCCATCGCGCCCGGTGTTTGCCAGCCGGGGCGCCGCGCCGCGACCTCGGGATCCCATTCGGGATAAAGAACCTCGGGCGTAAAGGCGTTTAGCGCCAACTCCTGCACGCGCGTCACGGTGATATCGCCGATTTTGTAAATGCTCTCCATCATTCATTTCCTTTCGTATCTCGCATTTGATATCGTTATGGCTGATAATAGTGCTCTTGTGAAGAATGCACTTTAATGTGATATACTATGCAAAAAGATACTATTGGAGTGTATTTTATGAAGACAATGCTGACCGGATGCCCTGCGGAACGAACACTGGCCGCCGTGGGCGGGCGCTGGAAGATCTTTATTTTGGAGCAGTTGTTTGGCGGAACCGTGCGATTTTCAGAGCTTCAGCGCACGATTAACGGCGTGATCTCCAGCAATGTCACGCCGAAAATGCTGACCCAGGAACTGCGTCAGATGGAGGCAAATGGATTGATCCATCGGGAAGTCTACGCGCAGGTCCCCCCGAAGGTCGAGTATTCGCTGACGCCGCTTGGCATGAGTCTGCGTCCCGTGGTGGAGGCGATGATTGAGTGGGGACGGCAGCATGAGATGGAGATGGACGGTTCCTTCACGCCCTGCACGCCGCGATCGGTGTTTGACAGCTGATGATGGGGCGCAAAAGCGGCGCGCTTGTTCCGCACGCCGCTTTGTCATACTGGGTTATTTGTATTTTACGTCGTCAAGATAGAACGTTACGGATGACCCGGATGCGCTGAGCGTCCAGGCGAAGCCCGTGACGATGTGGGAGAGATTCACGCCCTTGAGATCCACCGTGTATTGTTTCCACGTTTTCGTGAGCGTCACTTTGTCCAGCTTGCCGGAGCCGCTGTCCGGACTCTTCTTGTCCTTGCCGATCAGGCCGAAGAGGAAAGTGACGACCTCGCCGCCTTTGGCGCCGCGCGCCCAGAAGCTGAGAGTTTTCGCGCCGGTCAGATTCAAGCCGCCCTGCTTGTCGCCCCAATTGTTCTCGGGGTTCTGCCACACAACCCCGCCCCAGTTGTCTTTGGCCGTGTAGCTGGCTTTCAGACAGGTCTTGCCTGCGTGTGGATCGGTCTTGCACGCATCGTCCATCTGGATCGCGCCCGTATTGCCCATGTACCCGGACGGAGTATAGGGCAGGGTTCCTCCAGCCTCGGAGTAGATCACTAAGGGCAGCTTGGCGTGCGGCGCGGCGTCGGCCGCCATTGCCGCGCCTCCGGCGAGCAGAGACAGGCCAACTGCGGACGACACAACACTCCACTTCATTGCGATGCTTCTCCTTGCGAACGACAGCGAATAATTACTTTAGGTATTCGTATACGCAAATGATTGTACCATGGCCTTGGAAATCCGTCAAGGTGAAAGCAGCTTCTCCTATGCTTCACTTTTGCTGCCTTGCCTTGATCTTCGCGAGGTAGCTTGAGGCGTTTTGGCCGATGTCGTCATTTTGCTTCGCCAGCTCAGTCAGAAGGGGCAACGCCTCGGAATCCTTATGCTCGTGAACGAGATAAGAGGCCAGGTCGATTTTTGTATATCGGTTCGTCGGGTCATTCTGTAACGACTGGCGCTGGTATTGAATTGCTCCTGGATAGTTATGCTGAAACATCAAATAAGCCGCCATGCTGCGGAGCGCCACGGGATCGTTGGGATTGACCTTGAGAGCGGCTCGAATTTGATTGGGGTTGCTGGGTGGGATGCTCGAAACTTGCTGAACGTTGTGCGACAATTGCATGGACCACAGAAATGCCCAGCTTACGGCAAAGACAAGCATAAGAGCGACACAGCCCACGATGATCTGTTTTGTTTTCATTTCCCGTTGACCTCCGATAACTTTGAATTTGAAAACGGAATAATGATCCCATATGGTTCGCACACATTGGAAGCGGGAATATATTTCGAGAATTGCATGCTATACCGGTGTCTTTCTCACGTGGTCTGGAAGGAAGTGACTATGCCGATCCAACGATGGAGCGCCGCTTCGAGCATTGCCGTGCTGGGACTGATGACGGCTCTGGCGCCGTCCGCGCGCGCGCAGGTTCCTCTGACGCCCCATACCGTGCAGGTTCCGCCAAGTTAT